>JBAUMA010000090.1:0-19925 GCA_049578485.1 Specibacter sp. | reverse complement strand
GGCTTACTCACCCGGGTTGTACGAGATCGGCGCGCAGGTCATTGTGCCGGAACACGTCTGGTCCAAGGTCAGCGACCCGGCCAAGTTCACCAACGCCAATCCCGTCGGCACCGGCCCCTACACGAGGGTGTCGCATTTCCAGACCCAGTCTTATGAGCTGGATAAGAACCCGAACTACTGGCAGCCGCAGAAGCAGCAGATCAACGGGATTGAAATGCTGGCCTTCGCAGGCAACTCCGGCGCCAACCTGGCCTTTGAAAACGGAGATGTTGACTGGAGCGATCAGTTCATTCCCTCGATCCAAAAGAGCTACGTCGACAAGGATCCGGCGCACCGGAAGTTCTGGTACCCCACTACTGGAGGCACCATCCAGTGGCAGTTGAACACCACCAAGGCGCCGTTCGATGACGTGAACGTCCGCAAGGCGTTGAGCATGGCAGTGGACCGCAACCAGGTAACAACTTTGGGTGAGTCCGGCTACACACATCCCGCAGACTGCACGGGCCTGACGGACGGTTACACCAGCTGGAAAGACGCTTCCATTGTCAACAACTGTGACTGGACGAAACTCAACGTCGCAGAGGCCAACAAGATGCTTGACGCTGCCGGTTACCCCCGCGGTGCCAACGGCATCCGCACCCTCAAGTCGGGCAAGCCCTTCGCGTTCTCGATTTCCGTGGGCTCAGCGTCCTCTGACTGGATCTCCGTGGCACAGGTGATTGCCAAGAACATGCAGGCAATCGGCGTGCAGCTATCGGTCAGCTCACCCGACTGGTCGCAGGTGGTTGACGGCTACTCCAAAGGCACCTTCGACACCGGAATCGTCTGGACGAACGCCGCGACAACCCCTTACGAGTTCTACCGCGGCGAGATGTCACAAGACAGCGTTGTCCCTGTCGGTACGTCCGCCAACGAGAATTACCACCGTTTCGGTGATGCTCAGGCCACGAGCCTCCTAACCCAAATGACAGCAACCTCGGATCCAGCCACGCAAAAGAAGATCGTGAACGAATTGCAGGCCCGCTTCAATGCCACGGCACCGGCGGTTCCCTTGTTCCCTAGCCCCGTCTGGGGCGCGTACTCAGACCAGAACTTTACCGGCTGGCCCACCGCTGCCGACCCCTATGCAACGCTTTCGGCGCGCTCAAGCACCACCACTTTGGTGTTGACGTCGCTCAAACCAGTGAAGTAGCAGGCATCTGATGAGATTTCTTCTGCGCAGGCTCGGGTTCTACCTGATCGCTTTCTGGGCCTGCATCACGCTCAACTTCTTTCTTCCGCGGTTGATGCCGGGTGATCCGGTTAGTCGAATGTTTGCCCAGGTCCAGACGCAAATGCGTCCGGACCAGATAGCAGCGCTGCGGCAGCTCTTCGGCTTGACCGACAAGCCCGTATGGCAGCAGTACTTTGACTACATCGGCAATATTTTTCGGGGCGACATGGGGATTTCCCTTTCCCGTTTCCCGACGCCGGTTTCCTCGGTGATCGGCTCCGAAATTGGCTGGACCCTGCTGCTGGGTGCCACGTCCTTGATTATAGCCGTCGTGCTTGGAAATCTGCTAGGCATCATTGCCGCGTGGAGGCGGGGGAAATTCCTTGACTCGGTATTCCCACCGTTGCTCGTCTTCGTAGGCTCATTTCCCTACTTTTGGCTGGCCATGGCCGCCCTGTACCTTTTTGGCATCGTCTTGGGCTGGTTCCCGCTCAACCACGCATTTACCGACGGCGTGGAGCCTTCGTTCAGCTTCAGCTATCTGGCCGACGTCGCGAATCACCTCGTCCTGCCAGCGCTGACCATCGTTTTGGTCTCCATTGGCGGGTGGATGCTGGGCATGCGAAACACCATGATTGCCACCACGGCCGAGGACTACATCACCATGGCCCGCGCCAAAGGCTTGCGCCCGGGGCGGATCATGTTCCACTACGCAGCCAGAAACGCCATGCTGCCCTCGATCACTTCCTTTGGCATGTCCCTGGGTTTCGTGGTGGGTGGTGCCCTCCTGACGGAGACGGTCTTTGCCTACCCAGGCATCGGCTATCAGCTCCTGAATTCCGTGCAGGCTCTGGACTATCCACTAACTCAGGGAATCTTCTTGACCATTACGATCGCGGTGCTGGCTGCAAACTTCCTAGTCGACATCATCTACGTACGCTTGGACCCTCGGGTCCGGGTCAGCTAAGGACTCCCCCGCCATGTCAATTTCCCAGTCACAACGGCAGACCAGCACTTCGGGAGACACCAGTACCCCTCCGCCTGCCCAACGAAGCATCCTTGCCAAGATCACGGGCGGCGGGCTTGTCCACGGCCTTCTCACCAATAAAAAGGCACTGTTTGGGCTGACCATTCTGTTCCTCTTTGTCCTGCTGGCGGTCCTGGCACCGGTGCTGATGCCCGGCAACCCGTCGAACTTCACCGCAGAAATCTCGACTGCACCGTCATCAGAGCATTGGCTTGGTACCACGGCCAAGGGCCAGGACGTTTTGGCGTTGACCCTGTGGGGATCGCGAAGCTCACTGGCAGTGGGCTTCGCGGTGGGGCTCATCGCCACCTTCATCGGCTGCCTGGTCGGCATTGCCTCGGCCTACTTCGGCAAGGTAGCTGATGAACTGCTGTCGCTGTTGACCAATATTTTCCTCCTGATCCCCGGACTGCCGCTGCTGGTCGTTCTTGCCGCTTTCCTGCCGCCGGGACCGGCCACCGTCGTCATTGTCCTTGTTATCACCGGGTGGGCCGGTAGTGCGCGGGTCCTGCGCTCTCAAGCACTCTCGATTCGCGGCAAGGACTTTGTTGCCGCAGCCATTGTTACCGGTGAAAAGACGTGGCGGATCATGTTCCGGGAAATCATGCCGAATATGGCCTCGATCGTCATGAGCACCCTGCTGGGCTGCATCATCTACGGCATCGGCGCCCAAGCTGGATTGGAGTTCCTGGGCCTGGGCGACACCTCTTCAGTGAGTTGGGGAACCAATCTCTATTGGGCCAATAATGACGGCGCCATGATGACCGGGGCCTGGTGGGTCCTCATTCCCTCCGGTTTGGCCATCGCACTGATCGCCTTTGCCTTGGCCATGATCAACTACGCCGTTGACGAGGTCACCAATCCTCGTCTACGCGCAGAAAAGAAGGACTAATTATGAGCACCATCTTGCAAGGCGGGCCCGACGTTCGCGCTCGTGCGGCGTCGAAACCGGTGTTGAGCATCAAGGACTTGCGAGTCAGCTACACGACGGGTCTGGGAACGATTAACGCCGTCGACGGCGTCAGCCTGGACATTGGTGCCGGTGAAATCTTTGGACTGGCAGGCGAGTCCGGCTGTGGAAAGTCAACCATCGCCAACGCCGTCATGCGCCTGCTCCAATCACCGGCCAAAATCACCGGTGGAAGTATTGAGCTCAACCAGCGCAATGTGCTGACATTAGGCGACGAAGACCTGCGCCGGACGCGGTGGCGTGAGATGGCCATGGTCTTCCAAAGTGCCATGAACGCCATGAACCCGGTCATGACCATCGGCGAGCAAATCATGGATGTTTTTACGACCCATGAAAAAATGCCCAAGAAGGAAGCCCGAGAGCGCGCAGCCCATCTCCTGAGCCTGGTGGATATCAAGGCAGACCGCCTGAAGTCATATCCGCACCAGCTCTCCGGCGGCATGCGACAACGCGTCGTCATCGCCATTGCTCTGGCGCTGAACCCTTCGCTGCTCATCATGGATGAGCCCACCACAGCCCTGGACGTGGTGGTCCAGCGAGACATTATGGCGCAGATTAAAGAACTCCAGCAATCATTGGGTTTCTCCG
This sequence comes from Specibacter sp., assembly GCA_049578485.1. Taxonomy (GTDB): domain Bacteria; phylum Actinomycetota; class Actinomycetes; order Actinomycetales; family Micrococcaceae; genus Specibacter. The sequence goes on along the minus strand of JBAUMA010000090.1, from coordinate 16,127 downwards.
TTCTGTTTATCACCCACGACATCTCGTTGATGGTCGAACTCTCGCATCGCATGGCCGTCATGTATGCCGGCCGTTTGGTCGAGGTGGCGCCGTCAAACGTACTGCTCGATGATCCTCTGCACCCGTACACCACGGCACTGATGAATGCTTTCCCACCGCTGAGCGGTCCACGGACTGAATTGTTGGGACTTCCGGACGCGCCGCCGACGTCGGCCGGGCGCCCCTCGGGCTGCAGCTTTCACCCACGGTGCCCGCTGGCGATGGACTCCTGCCGGATCCAGGACCCTGTTCTGCGGCCGGCAGCCGAAAACCACGATGCGGCGTGCCTGTTGGTTCCGGAAATTGTCGCACCCTCCGAAAGGCTCGCCCAATGAGCATCCCAAGCAGCCTCGAAACCGTCCCGGGAACAACGGTCCACCCGTTGGTCCAGGTCCAAAATCTGAGTAAGGACTACCACAGCGGGTCCTTCCCTTTCCGCACCGCCGTCCCAGCAGTCAAGAACGTCTCCTTCGACATAGGCCACGGCGAGATCGTGGCCCTGGTGGGTGAATCAGGCAGCGGAAAAAGCACGATTGCCCGGATACTGGCCCGGTTGGAGCAGCCAACCAGCGGATCCCTCATCTTGGATGGCGAAGATATCTTTGCCACTCAAAAACGCAAGGCATCCTCGGCCTACCGGGGCAAGGTCCAAATGGTCTTCCAAGACCCCTTCGGATCCCTCAACCCTGCGCACCGGATCGAGCACTTCCTAACCCGTCCCCTCCTCCTCCACCAAGGCCCCGCGGGAACCAGCGCACTCCGCACCAAAGTTCGCGAACTGATCGCCGCCGTCGGGCTCGATGAAGCCATGCTTGAGCGCTATCCGCACCAGCTCTCCGGCGGACAGCGTCAACGCGTGGCCATCGCACGGGCCTTGGCCGCCGAACCCGAGGTCATCTTGGCAGATGAACCCACCTCGATGCTGGACGTCTCTGTGCGGATCGGGATCCTTAATCTGATGCGAAGGCTCCGCGATGAGCGTGGCGTGTCCATGCTCTACATCACCCACGACCTCGCCTCCGCCCGCTACATCGCCGATAAAACCATGGTCATGTGCGCCGGTGAGCTGGTTGAGGGCGGCGAAAGCCTGGAATTGATGGCCAACCCTCACCACCCGTACACGCGGCTTCTGCTGTCCGCCGTTCCTGATGCGCGGGGGGCGAATCGTGCTCCCCGTGCGGCCGGACCCGGCGAGCACTACAAGTCACCAGCCGGACCCGGCGAGCGGGTCCAACTCACCGACTCCCATTGGGCCTTGGACTATCCGTCCGCCAGCTAGTCCAAAGGCCCCACATCCACTGACCTGCCCAGGCATCCACATCTGCTTGCCCGGGCACCAACGCGCACGCCGCGAATTGAGACCTCACACCATGAATACGCAACATACCGCGGTCGACACCGTCCGTCCGGTGCTCCACTACACCGCCCGAAATACCTGGCTCAATGATCCCAACGGCCTAATATTCCATGGAGGTCTTTACCACCTCTACTATCAAAACAACCCACTCGGATCGACCTGGGGCAACATGTCATGGGGACACGCGACCTCGAGGGATCTGTTCACGTGGACCGAGCAAGACCTGGCCATTAGGGTCGATGCGCACGAGGAGATCTTCTCCGGCAGCATTGTTTTTGACTCAAACAACACCTCGGGGTTGGGCACCACGTTACAGCCGCCGCTGGTTGCCATCTATACAAGTGCCTACACGAAAGCATCGCCTCACTCCGGCCTCCAAGCCCAATCACTGGCGTACAGCCTTGATGGCGGATACACGTGGGAAAAATACGTCGACAACCCAGTATTGAACCGTAACTCGGCCGATTTCCGCGATCCCAAAGTGTTCCGCTATGACACTGGAACCGAATCGTTTTGGGTCATGGTGGCCGTGGAAGCAGTGGACCACACAGTGGTTCTCTACCGTTCGGAGGATTTGACGGCTTGGCAGTACCTCAGCAGCTTCGGGCCCGCCAATGCGACCGGTGGAATCTGGGAATGCCCCGACCTTTTCTCCCTCCCCGTGGACGGCGACCCGGAGAACCTCAAATGGGTCCTTGTCGTGAACTTGAACCCGGGCGGGCCCAACAACGGCTCGGCCGGCCAATACTTCGTCGGCGACTTCGACGGCACCACATTCACCTCCCACACCACTGTCACCAACGGCCTCCAGGATCCAGCCCGCCTCGGCGAATACCAGTGGCTGGACTGGGGCCGGGACTACTATGCGGCCGTATCATTCAACGATGTTCCCGACGGGCGCCGGATAATGGTGGGCTGGATGAACAATTGGGACTATGCCAATGAGACACCCACAGGCCCCTGGCGCAGCCAGATGGCACTCCCACGGGAGGTGGAACTAGCCACCACTGATGGCCAACCTCGGCTAATCCAACGCCCGATAGCAGAAATGTCCACCCATTTCGGCCCCACCCCATTCCTCAATTCCTCTGCCCTCCCCATCACTGCGGGCACGCACCTGCTAGAAGCGGACGGCCCCGTGCTTCTGCTCGAGGCAGAATTCACTGCGGGGACCGCCATGGAATTCGGCCTCATCGTTCGCGAAGGTGCTGCCGAAGGCACCCGGATCGGCATCACTCCGGCACTGGGCCAGATCAGCGTTGACCGAAATAACTCCGGCCAGGTTGATTTCCACAGCGCATTCCCTTCGATAGACAGCGCACCCATTGTCGAGACCGCGGGAAAGTACACGCTCACCGTGGTAGTTGACCACTGCTCGGTTGAAGTATTCGCCCAAGCAGGGACGGTGTCCTTGGCGGAACTGATCTTCCCGCTGGAAGAGAGTACTGGTGTGAGTGTCTATTCCACGGACGGCACAGCCACCCTGGAAAGGCTGCGTATATACGCCCCGCAAGAACCCCAGCCTGAACTAGTCAAATCATCGAACCACTCCGGCACCCCAGCCCGCAGCTAGAAACCAAAGACAGGCATGACACACCCCACGATCATTGTCGCCATGCCCCGGTAGACCCGATCAACACCGTCCCCGATGACTACCACCTTGTTCGTGGTGCTGGGTTCAACGTACCCATAGGCCTATTGTCCGGATTTGGCGTCCCGTCCACGAGCATGGCGGCCACCGGGGCGGCTGCCGACACTGGAAATAGCGAGCGGACCGCAACGAAGTGGAAATGCGTGGATCTGTTCAGGGCCGCCGCGGGAGCCTCGCCTTGCAGGCCCTCGATCCCTGGACCATAGGAAAGATCTTCGACGGCGAGCGGCACTCGTTTTCCTGAGACTCCCCCCTCCCGACTAACCCCTCAAACTTCCCGCAGCGGGAAGCACCACAATGAGAAAGAAAGCAGGAGTTGCATGAAAGAAAAACTCAGCACACAGGACACCGCCCTCCCAGGCTCGGGAGTCAGCAGGCGATTGATGGTCGCCGGCGCAGGAGCCGCGGCCATGAGCTTACTCGTGGCCCCCGCGATCGCTCCCCAGGCCGTGGCGGCCCCGACTGCCACCGCCGACAACGGGCGCAGGCGCCAGCGTCCGGAGTACCACTTCAGTGTGCCGGACAACTGGAAAAACGACCCGCAACGCCCCATTTTCGTCAATGGCGAGTACTTGTACTACTACTTGTACAACGCTGATTACATCCAAGGTGGCGGAGGCACGTCATGGCGCCTGGCCACCACCCGTGATCACGTGGCCTTCCGCGACCAGGGCGTCGCCATCCCGAAGTTCTCGAATGCGAACGGTGACTGCTGGTCCGGGAGCCTCGTAGTCGACGAGCAGAACACGGCAGGATACGGCAAAGGTGCGGTGATCGCCGTCGTCACACAGGCCCCGGACGGTAAGCAGGCGCAGTTCCTCTGGTACTCCACCGACGGCGGCCGCAGTTTCAAGGCCGGCAGTGAGACACCCGTTCTCCCGAATCCGGGCGTTCAAGATTTCCGCGACCCGAAGATCATCTGGGACGCAGAACGCGGGCGCTGGTTCTTGGCAAACGCCGAAGGCAACAAGCTTGGGTTCTACGTCTCACCGGACCTCCATTCCTGGACCCGGGTCGGCGAGTTCGTGCACACCGGCCTGGGCCTCCTGGAGTGCCCGGACATTTTCCGGATGACGGCCGACGACGGCACTTCCCACTGGGTTCTGGGCACCAGCGCCAACGGTAAAGGCAGGGGGCTGCCGGCAACCTACGCTTACTGGACCGGCGCCTTCGACGGCAGCTCCTTCACTCCCGACCATCCCGATCCGGAATGGCTCGACTATGGTTTTGACTTCTACGGGGCGGTTACGTATCCCCACCACCATGCATCAGGGGCCGAGGACGACACGCTTCGCCGGGCGATCGGTTGGGGTAATTTCTGGGACTACCCCCACAACACGCCGACCCTCGCGACGGACGCCTACAACGGTGACGACATGATCGTGCGCGAGGTCCGCCTAAAACAAGGGAAGGGTGCCTATTACCTTGCCTCCACCCCCACGTCCGCCGTAGTGAACTACATAAAGCGCACACATCGCCTGGGCGACGTGACGGTAGCGGGAACACACGACCTCGATGTCCGCGCTCTTGCCTACGACCTGAGCTGCGAACTCGTGTGGGACACCGCCGCCACACCCGACAACGTCGGTCTTGAGCTATGCCGCGCACCCGGTGGCGGGAGGCATGTCGCCGCCGGTGCAGTCCTGCGAAGCCCCTACGCCTACGTGAACCGGAGTCCCACGATCAACCCAACGGCCGGGGAAACTCAAACCCCGCTCGACACCTCAACAGGACGCCTCAAATTGCGCATCCTCGTCGACCGGACCAGCGTCGAGATGTTTGTCGGGGACGGGCGCGTCGTACACTCACACCGAGTGTTCCCGCTTGAAGGCGACAGTGGCATTCGCCTCTACGTAAATGAAGGAAGCGCCACGTTCCGGGACCTGACTATTCGCGAACTCAAAGTGACGCGATAGCACGCTCCGAGTTTCGATCTTCGATCAAGGAAACCGGTGACGGTCCGCGGACTCACGCACCTTAGGCACTCCCCACCAGCATCTTCTCAGGAGAGACAGACCATGAGTTACCTCAATACGACCCGGCTCGACACCGTCCGGATCCCGGACGTCATCGTCATCGGCGAAGCCCTCACCGACGTCGTCGTCACCCCCGACGGCAGGAGCGAACACCCCGGCGGATCACCGGCAAATGTCGCCTATGGTCTTGGCCGCCTAGGCGTCAGCACCGGGCTGCTGACCGCCCTCGGCGACGACGCCCGGGGCGCCGCCATCGAAACACACCTGCGCAGCGCCAGTGTGACGCTACTGCCAGGCGCCTACTCCCTGGACAGAACCTCGTCAGCCACGGCAACACTGGCCGAGGATGGATCCGCCAGCTACGACTTCGACATCGTCTGGGACCTGGAGCCGGCCGCCCCGGCCTACGTTCCCAAGGTGCTCCACACCGGCTCGATCGCGACCTTCCTCACCCCGGGCGCCGGCGCTGTCAAGACACTGATGCAACACAGCCACCGCGACTGCCTCATCAGCTACGACCCCAACATCAGGCCCGCCCTGCTCGGCAGCCACGCCGAAGCCCTGTCGACCTTTGAAGACCTCATCAATCTCACCGACGTCGTGAAACTCAGCGACGAGGACGCCATCTGGCTCTACCCCCGCGTGAACCTCGATGACATCGCCTCACATCTTTTGGGATTGGGTGCCGGACTGGCCGTCATTACCAAAGGCGCACAAGGCTCGCTGCTGGCCACACCCGCTACCCGCCTCACCATCCCGGCAGTCCAATCCACCGTTATGGACACCATCGGCGCCGGCGACTCCTACATGGCAGCCCTGATCATGGGACTGCTCACTCGCGGAACGGTCGGTTATGCTCCCGCCGTGCTGGAGCAAGTGGGCCGTACCGCTTCCATGGCCGCCGCCATTACCGTGCAGCGGCCGGGGGCCAACCCGCCCACCAGCGATGAACTGCGGGCCCACTTGGAACAACCAGCAGCCTTCTAGCCCGACCCACATTCCCGGCGACAATGATCCGGGAACACAGACAACATGACCCAGCTGAGAGGATTCACGCATATGGAATACAGGAAATTGGGCACATCAGGCATGTACATCAGCGCCCTGGCCTACGGAAACTGGGTCACCCATGGGGAGCAGATCGATCAGGACGCCGCCAGCGCCTGCGTCCGCCAGGCCCTCGACCTGGGTATCACCACCTTTGACACGGCCGATGTCTATGCCGGCACTAAGGCCGAAACAGCCCTCGGCGAAGCACTCAAGGGAGTCCGCCGCGAAGGTCTGGAGATCTTCACCAAGGTCTACTTCCCCACCGGTGAAGGCCGGAACGACCGGGGCTTGTCCCGAAAGCACGTGATGGAGTCCATCAACGGTTCCCTGGCACGTCTGGGAACGGACTACGTTGACCTGTACCAGGCCCACCGCTATGACTATGAAACCCCGCTCGAGGAGACGATGCAGGCCTTCGCCGACATCGTGCGCTCGGGCAAGGCCTTGTACATCGGGGTGTCCGAATGGACCGTAGAGGAAATTCGGGCCGGCGCCGGACTGGCCCGCGAGCTCGGCATCCAGCTGATTTCCAACCAGCCGCAGTACTCCATGTTGTGGCGCGTTATCGAGGAAAGGGTAGTTCCTGCCAGCGAGGAACTGGGACTCGGTCAGATCTGCTGGTCGCCCCTGGCCCAAGGAGTCCTGACGGGCAAATACGTACCCGGCCGGCCCGGCCCCTCCGCCTCCCGCTTCACCGCCGACGACGGCGCCCTCAATGCCGATCACCGCTACCTCGGCGACGATGTCCTCACCCGCGTGCAACAGCTCAAACCTCTTGCCGCGGAGGCCGGCTTGTCCATGGCTGCACTTGCCCTAGCTTGGGTCCTGCAAAACAACAACGTCTCCGCCGCCATCGTCGGAGCCTCAAAGCCCGAACAACTGGTGGACAACGCCACCGCCGCGGGCGTCAAATTGGAACCGGAGCTGATGGCCCGGATCGACACCATCCTGGAGCCAGTCATCGAACGCGACCCTGCCAAAGTCGAGTCATTCACTACGCGACCCTGAACTTGGAGAGCCAGAATCATTCAACGGTGGCCCGCAAACGGGATGCTGGGGATAGGGCTGGGTTGAGAAGCGGCGGGCCTGGCCTGGAACATCTGTCCGGGCTTGCCGCCCCTGATCAGCCGTGCGTCTATGACGGGCACTCGTGAAGCATCGCTCAGCCGTCTTGAAAACGATCGTTCGTGAGACGCTCAGCGGCATGGCCTGTAGAGCGCGGAATCATGGAAGTGACTATGTAATGCCTCCCGCGAACGCGCCAATGTAGCGCCCACTTCCCTTGGCAGAACACCATGTGCCACAGACCAGTGACCGGCCTTCAGCTGGGCCGGACTGCCCAGGCTTAGCTTGACTGATTGCCATCCTTGCCGGCGCTCCCAGCTCCTCCCTCGTTCAGACCATGACCTATGGGGCGACCGTCTCGCCCATTGAAGTAGTCAATGTCGGCTGTGGAGTCTCATGTCTGGTCTATTTGCTTCGATGAGGCGGTCAACCGGCTGTGACCAAACGCGTTCCACCGCTTCCGAATGCCAGAAACCTTAGTGCTGCCCACGTCGTTGAGGCAATCTGGAACCATGAGCAGGTATCACCACACCATCCGCCCGCGACAGGGGCGCATGGCAGGAACCTGGAGGACAGAACCGAATACACCGGAAGAACCCGTGGATGCCTCATGAGGCATCTACTCCCCCGTTTAACTTCATCACCCACCAGCAAGGTCACAGCCCGCCGTGTTCACAGCTGTCAACACTTAAACACGAAAACCCCTGTGATCAGGGGGTTTAGCATGCCCAAGGCGGGATTTGAACCGCACTTTGGCCCTTGCAAACGCTGGTAAGTGGCGGGAACCCGAGAGGGACCCGCACTTCCCTGCTGCATGGAATTCAACGCACCTGGGCGTAGTCCAATGACCGATCACTGCCGCAAGACTAAGCGCCGCGCACCCCAAACCATTTGGCCTGATGTCGGATTGCCGCAGTTTTTACCCAGGCCAGCAAAATATTCTTCCGACCAATGTCACACTTGGACGATTCCAACGTCTTTCTAAGTAGGAGCTCCAAAGTGGAGTGTCCGGAAAGAAGGAACCACCTCATGCTAAACGTCGTCATCTTTGATTTCCCTTTTGAAGGCCCCTTTGGCGCCGAAATGGCAACTGCCTTTGCACCCCTGGCCGCCGAAATCGACAAGCAACCTGGCCTCATCTGGAAGGTTTGGACGGAAAAATCGAGCGAGAAAGCCGCGGGTGGAGTTTACCTATTCGCCGACGCTGCTGCCGCCGATGATTTCATCAAACTGCACTCAGCCCGGCTGGAATCCTTGGGCGTCAATGATGTCACCATCAACCGGCATGACGTCAACGAGCAGCTATCAGCGATCACCAACGCTTCGCTTAGCCGGGACTAGCAACTTCCGCCCACTCGACCGAGGCGCTTGCGAGCCCGTGATATCCGCTGCCGCACAGCGGCAGCGGATATCTGCAGACGGTCGGCAATCTCGGGGGCAGTCAGCTCTTCCGCCACACTAAGGATCAGCGGTTCACGTAGCGATTGCGGGAGATCTTGGATGGCGCGCAATGCGCAGTCCAGGATCTCCCGAATCTCAATTTCCCGGTAGACGTTCTTTGGATCTTCGATCGTTTCGTCGAGGGGTGTCACCAAGGCCCGGGCCCGTTGGCGAGCGAGGTCAATCGCCGTGTTTTGTGCAATCTTGTCCAGCCATGAGCACATCTTCCCGGTTTCGGGAGACTGCAAGGTTTCGATGGAGCGCCAGGCACGCAACAACGCCGTCTGGGCCACATCTTGGGCGTCGTCTGGTGCAACGCCAAGGGAGATGCTTCGCCGGCGAAGCCGGTCGGGTTCGCCGGAAATCATGGCAAGAAGCGAAGAGCGGGCATCCCGGCCGCCGTTGGCCGTTTCATCCAAACTCATGGGACACCAACCATCTGAAAATGAAGGAGAAACGGATTAGAGACCTCCTCAATGATAGTGCGGCCCCGCGGCACCACGCGGAAAATCATGAACCAACCGATAGCAGCGACCAACAAAAGCAGGGAAGCACTTCGTGGAGGATCGATGCTCCGGGCCACTGAGGTGACTGCGGCTCTCCGCCATGACCGACCACAAAATTACAGCATCGGCATCTCGCTGGCTGCACCAGCAGGCAGTCGCTCCATACGGGCTCCACCACCCGCTGACAATTACCAGTTTGGTGCAACTATCCAAATAGTGATGCAGCCCATGACATACGGTGATTGAAATCATCAAGACGGCGGTTTGACCGCCCCAACCTCCAAAGGTGGATCGAACCATGGATGCCTTCTTCCATACCTTCTTCAGTTGGGATGAGATGCTCAAGGCATTCCCCGTCCTGCTCACGGAAGGTATCAGCAATACACTGATCATCGCCTTCTTTGCCAGCGTGTTGGGGCTTGCCCTGGGGCTCATTCTCACCATGATGCTCCTCTCAGGAGTTTGGTTCCTGAAGTTGCCCGCAAGGATCTACGTTGACATTTTTCGGGGACTTCCTGGCATTGTGACAGTGAGCCTTGTCGGCCTTGGATTGCCGGCGGCGGGCATCAGACCATTCGGTACATCGCCCACAGGATACGCAATCCTTGCAATCGCGCTAATTTCTGCCGCCTACTGTGCCGAAATCTTCCGCTCGGGCATCCAGTCCGTGCCCGAAGGGCAAATGCAAGCAGGCCGGTCCCTGGGCATGTCCCATCTCCAAACCATGCGCAAGATCGTCATACCGCAAGGCATTCGCAACGTTTTGCCCGCCTTGACCAACCAGTTCATCGTCGACATCAAGGAAAGTTCCTTGGTCTACCTCCTGGGCCTTGCCGTCGGCCAAAGGGAACTGTATTTCATTGCCCACGAACAACAAGCCAATTCCTACAACTCATCGTCACTGGTGGCTGCCGGCATTTGCTACCTCATCCTCACGGTGCCGCTGACCTACTTTGTGAACTGGTGGGACCGGCGCCTACGCACCGGACCCAAGCCCAAGGCGCCATCTGGCCCGAACAAAATTCCAGCACTTTCGACCCAGCTGACAGGAGCAGACAGCTAATGCCCACCGCCACAGCTGAAGTCGCCATCAAAATCAGGGATGTCCGTAAATCATTTGGACACCTCGAAATCCTCAAGGGCATTGATCTCGATGTTGCACCACGTGAAGTCGTGTGCATCATCGGACCCTCAGGATCCGGAAAATCAACGCTCCTCAAATGCATCAACCTCCTGCAGCCCCCAACCACAGGATCCATCGAGGTCAACGGCGTCGTCCTCACCGATCCCAAAGTTGACCTAAACGGAGCACGAACAAAGGTCGGAATGGTGTTTCAACATTTCAACCTTTTTCCGCACATGGACGTACTGGAAAACGTCACGACCGCGCTCACCACTGTCAAGAAGATGAGCCGGAAAGAGGCAGAAGTGATTGGCAACGCCCAGTTGGCCAAACTGGAGCTCTCACATCTTGCCCATAAACGCCCGGCTGACATCTCCGGCGGGCAGCAGCAGCGCGTGGCAATCGCCAGGGCCTTGGCCATGAACCCGGAAGTCATGCTGTTCGACGAGGCCACATCGGCCCTGGACCCAGAACTGGTCAAGGGCGTCCTGGACGTCATGAAGGACCTCGCCGTCAGCGGCATGACGATGGTGGTGGTCACCCATGAAATCGGCTTTGCCCGTGAGGTTGCGGACACCTTGGTGTTCATGGACGACGGCGCCATCGCGGAATCCGGCCCGGCCCGTGAAGTCTTGACCAACCCCAAAACTGATCGACTCAAAGAATTTCTCTCCCAAGTCCTCTAAGCCCTGCCCCTCATCGAGTGCGTTAACCACGGAAAGACCCACCATGAAAAAGAAACTCTTCGCCCTGCTCCCCGCCACCGCATTGGCTGCCGTCCTGGCCCTTTCGGCCTGCGGATCGAACACCTCCAGCGCACCCAACCCCTACGACCTGATAACGCCCGGCACCATCCAGGCGGCAGCGTCCGGCGACCAGCCACCCTTTGCCAAAGTCGACGCCGGCGGGCACCCCGCCGGGTTCGTCATCGACATCACTGAGGAAGTCGCCAATCGCCTTGGCCTCAAAGTTAGCTACAAGTCCTCCACCGTCCCCGCCGCAATCCAGGGGCTCACCTCGGGGCAATACGACCTGGCTGCCTCAGGCCTGGGCATCACCGACGAGCGCCAAAAGTCCGTCTCATTCGCCAAGGGCCTCTACTGGTCAACGACCGCTGTCCTGACTAAGTCTTCCAACCCTGCGGCAACCCTGGACGCCTTCGCGGGCAAGAAAGTCGGTGTAGTCACCGGCGCCGTACAGGCAGCCTTCGTTGAAAAGAAGATGCCCGGCGCCGTCATGACCCAATTCGAAGGACAGAACGCCGGAGTGAGCCAGCTCAATTCGGGTTCAATTGATGCCTTCGTCGTCGGCGGGCCGGACGCGGAGGCCTACCTGAAACAGTTCCCCGACTTGAAGATCGCCGTTTCGGCGCCGGTGGAGCATGCCACCACGGTTGCCTTCAAAAAGGGCAATGCCGCCCTCGTGAATGCCTGGGACAAAGAGGTTCAGACCATGGTCGACGACGGCAGCTACGGGAAAATCTACGCCAAGTACTTCACGGAGGCGCCACTGCCGCAGCTCATCTCGATCTGGCCCGGGTTGAAGTAAAAACGTACCCGCAATCACCGTCGAACCGACAAGGCAGGCAAAATTGATTCCCATCGCCACCGAACACCACAGTGAAACAATCGGCGCCATGACCCGCACCCGAGTACGCGTACCGATGCGTGACGGAATCCAGCTGGCCACAGACATTTATGCTGCCTCGGCCCAACTGTTGAATGGCGGGGCCGCTCGGCCCGTGATGCTGGAACGGACTCCCTACGGTATTTCGGACATGCGGCCATCTGACGGCCTGCACGCCGACAAGTTACCTGTCTCCCCAGAGTCCGGCGCACGGTATTTTGTCGATGAGGGATACATCGTCGTCCGCCAGGACTGCCGTGGCCGGGGCGACTCCGAGGGAAAATTCTCCAAGTACGTTGGAGAGGCCAACGACGGCGTGGACACCCATGCCTGGATTCTGCGGCAACCATGGTGCGACGGGCGCATCATCACCAGCGGAGTGTCCTACTCCGCCCACACGCAGGCAGCATCCGCCTCGGCCGGCGCCGAGGGAATTGCAGCCATGATCCTGGATTCCGGCGGCTTCTCCAGCGCCTATGAGACCGGCGGCCGGTTTGGGGGCGCGTTTGAACTGAAACAGGCTACGTGGGCCTACCGACACGCGATCAAGAGTCCCGAAGCTGCTGCGGATCCTGTCCTGGCATCGAACCTTCGATCTCAGAACCTCGCAGCCTGGTTTACGGCCATGCCGTGGCAAGAAGGACTCTCCCCCTTGGCCGCCTCCCCAGAATACGAAGAATTCCTTTTCACCCAATGGCGCCATGAAAGCCTCGACGACTACTGGAAGCAGCCGGGAATGTTTGCCCGCGGCTTCTACGAGAAGTTCCCGGACGCTCCCTCGCTTCACATATCCAGCTGGTACGACCCCTATGTTTTAACGGCCGTGGAGAATTTCCACGCCCTGGGTGAACGCAAGCGGTCACCGGCCTTCCTTCTTCTGGGCCCGTGGACCCATGGCGCCAGAAGCCAAAGTCATTCGGGCGATGTGGATTTTGGTCCCGAGGCCGCATTGGACGGCAACCTAGCCAGCGACTACCTGGAATACAAGGCACAGTGGTTGCGGGACTGCACCACACCGGAGCCAAATACCGCAATGATGGCACGCCCGGCAGTTTCCTACTTTCTCATGGGAGGAGGGCCAGGCACCAGGAACGAAGCCGGCCATATGCAGCACGGGGGTCACTGGGAGCATGACAGCCAGTGGCCGCCGGTGAAATCGCGACCGCAGGTTCTCCACTTTGGCTCGGCCGGAGCCCTTGCGTCAGCACCGGAAGACTCGGGTGAATCCGTGAGTTACGATTTTGACCCACGACACCCGGTTCCGAGCGTAGGCGGTGCCATCACCTCCGGTGAGCCCCTCATGGTTGGTGGTGCTTTTAACCAAACGCCCACGGACTCGACCTTCCCTGCAACGAACTTACTGCCCCTGTCCTCGCGCTCAGATGTTCTGACCTTCAGGACCACCGCTTTGACGGAAGACCTGGCGGTTGCCGGGCCGCTGACCCTTCACCTGCAAATCTCCTCGTCAGCACCGGACACCGACTTCGCCGTCAAGCTCATCGACGAATACCCGCCAAATGCCGACTACCCTTCCGGCTACGCAGTGAACATTTCCGACGGAATGCTGCGTTGCCGATACCGCAATGGTTTCGAGCGTCCACAATTGATGGTCCCTGGCGAAATCTATGATCTTCAGATTCCGATTCCCGATACGGCCAACTCTTTTGTTTCCGGTCACCGCCTCAGGCTGGACATCACGTCGAGCAATTTTCCCCGATGCGATGTCAACCCCAATACCGGGAAACCCGTGGCTGGAGACAGGACGTGGCAGATTGCCCGGAACACCATCCATATTGATGGTTCCCGTCTCGCCTTCCACGTCTTGCCCGGTTAGATGAGTCATAGGGCTGCCTTTCCACGGCAATGGTCATGGGATCATTAGTGGTGGTCATATCCATCAATCTTGAAAACACGCACCGAAGCGATGTCAGCGCAGGCCTATCGCCTCTGGCCGAACTCATGGCATCCCTGCATATCCTTGCCGAACCGGACCATCATGCAGAAGCGAGGGGCTGGGCAGGCAAGACTGCCGCGGGGATTGATGGCGAGCTGTGGTCCGAGCTGCGCCGCTTTTCCCCCTTGTGGGCCAGGTACCGGATGCGGCTGTTTTTCCCACAGCAAAAAGTTCTCAACCGAAGCATCGATGAGGAAATTCAGGAGCTGCACGGCACGGCGGAAGACTTGTTTGTGCCGTCGATGGCCAACGCCATTCGCGGCCGGGCAACAGTATGGACCGGGGCGGCCCAAGTTCTCAATTCCAAATCCTGGCTCGCCGAATGCGAGCACAAGTCGTTCAACCGCGGAGACCTGGCTTACTCACTTTTAGCCAATCAGCAACATTTCCGAGACGACCTTGCAGCGGTTTTGGACAAGGCACGACACTCCTTCTTTGATCCCGATTGGGAAATCGCCCGGCCGTCACTTGAAAAGGTGGCAAATCAGATCAACGATGCACTGACGGACACCAATATTGCTGACATTGTGGCGTCCGTGGCACAGATGGCCACCCGGCGCCCTGGAACGCATACGGTGGCATTCGACAAGCTGCAAAGCGGTGCCACCACCGTAGGATCACGCGGCCTGCTCCTGATCCCATCACTGCGGACCTGGCCCCACGTCATGGTAAAAATGGACACGGACCTTCCCGTAGCCGTCCAATTCATGGCCCAGGAGGCCCAACGTCCCAGCTCGAGCCCGTCGCAACAGGAAGTTCGGCGTCGTTTGGCAGTCCTATCCGAGCCTGGTAGGTGGGAACTGTGCCGGCACCTCATCGGCGAGTCCATCACCACCTCCGAACTTGCCCGCCGAACACATCAAACCGAGCCAGCAGTGTCCAGGCACCTGAAACTCCTGCGGGAGGCGGGCCTAGTCAGTTCGCAGCGCGACGGACGGCAAGTGTTCCACCGCATGCACCCGGCCGTCATCACCCAGCTGAGCCAAGATGCGCTCAGCGCCCTCATGCGATAAGGGTCCTGCCACACCGATGTGGCGCTACACCGCCTATGGGACTGCCACGGACTTGCCCGTGTACTGATGCTCAAGCCGGCACCGCAAAGTAATCCATCGTCCTGACCACGTCCTCTGGACAGGCCGCCTTGGCTAACGGTCTATTCACTGTCGGCTGGGGAATCTTATGCCGGGCCTGTTGGGCTGGATGGGGAGTGCAGTTGAGGGCGATCAAACACGTACACCGCCACTGATCGGCAGGAAAAGTGCGTTACTCACGTCGTTTAGACAATTCGGAACCATGAACAGGTATCAGCACACCGTCCGCCCATGGCGGAGACGCATCGCAGGAATTTGGAGGGTAGAACGGAATAGGCCAACGAAGAGCGTCCGGGGCCGAGAATGGCGCCCGCTACCCCAACAGAATTCAAAGACTAAACCCGGGTCTCCCTGGCAAGGCTCGCATCTATCTAGTCCAGACGGACTGATTAACGGGCAACGTAGACGCTCACGCGCTCGTCGACTTTTAGCCTCTGGCTTGAGATCCTGGAAAATCTCACGCCAGTGGCGAAAAGACATGACGGAACCGGGGCCACGAACTCTTGGTGACCCCGGCTCTCTTGGTGCAGCACTTACAGCTGCGATGCAGCCAGCTGCGGGTAGAACTTTTCGATGGGTGCGCTGAGTCCAGCCTTGAGTTGGATGGAGGTGTCGTCCGCGAGGATTTCATACTCCCCCGCTTCCACGCCGTCGAACACAGCATGGACCAGTTCGGCGGGATCCTTTTTCGGTCCGTTCGAGTGGGCGGCCATGGCCGTATCAACATAGGCCACGTGCACCCCGACCACGTGAACGCCAGCCGGCGCCAGCTCCAGGCGCAACGAGTTCGTTGCGGACCACAGGGCCGCCTTCGTCGCACTGTAAATACCGGCCACGGCATACCAGCTCAGCGCCGAGTGAATGTCGATGATGACTGCTCCGGGCTTGCCCGAGAGGATCGGCACGAAAGCTCGGGCCAAGAAAAGCGGGCCAAAGAAGTTCGTTTCCACATTGGCACGAATTTCCTCATCCGAGTGGCTCAGAATCCCGGGCGTCGGGGTGGACGCTCCGGCATTGTTGATCAAGACCGTCACATCCGGTGCCGCCTCAACGGCAGCCTGAATGGACGCCGAATCGGTGACATCCAAATCCAGCGGAACAACGCGCCCGTCTTCCCATACGCGCGGGGTGCGGGCCGAGGCATAGACCTTGGCCGCGCCCCGGGCCAGTGCCTGGTGGACAAAGTGGGTTCCGATGCCGCCGTTGGCTCCGGTGACCAGGACTACTGCTCCCTTGAGTGAGGGCATGG
>JBAUMA010000089.1:0-9597 GCA_049578485.1 Specibacter sp. | reverse complement strand
TTCGCGGGGAAGGTCTACGCCAGCGAGACGTGCCATAGTGGCTGCTCCTTGTGTAAACCGGAGGTCGTAGGCAGTACACCCGCATTATTGTTCAATGCGGCCCCGGCCTCCGACCGGGGGTCCGTTGGCCGGTTGCGGAACAATCCGCCTTCGACCAACTTGTGCTGCCTTATTTATATGTACTTACGTGAGCGGCTGCCCGGGTATTTCCTCAAGAAGAGGAAATTAGCCCTGGCGCTGCTTGTGGCGCGGGTTCTCGCAGATCACCATGACTCGACCGTTACGGCGAATCACCTTGCACTTGTCGCAGATCTGCTTGACGCTCGGCTTAACCTTCATGGCATTCCTTTGCGTGATTACAGTTGTGGTTATTTGTAGCGGTAGACGATACGACCACGGGTAAGGTCGTACGGGCTCAGCTCCACCACAACTCGGTCCTCAGGAAGGATACGAATGTAGTGCTGGCGCATTTTCCCTGAGATATGGGCAAGAACGATGTGCTTGTTCGTCAGCTCAACACGAAACATCGCGTTGGGCAGCGCTTCAGTCACAACGCCCTCGATCTCAATGACCCCGTCTTTCTTGGCCATATCCTCCGCTAACTTTGTTGCGCCAACCCTGCTCCGCCCGGAATGGACATGACAAGATTGGCATTGGATTTGCTACTAATTTGTTGCTCGCCTGTCAACACCTTGCACGGGCTGGCGTGAAGCCGGACCAAGCGGTGCGCCCCAATTCATAACGGGCACAGACAACCAACAACCAACTCTACGCCAAAGCGGCAAATATGTTAAATTGCCCCCTTGTGCGATGGCTGTGATTTTAACCCCAGGCCAGGGGAAAGGGCTCCCATGCCCCGGCAGGGGTCACGACGGCGGTTGCCCGGCGAACGCCGTCAAGGATCGCCAGTCGCACCGCTTCGGCGGCAGCGCTTTGCAGCTCGATCATGCCCGCAATGGGCATCGCGGCGTTCGGCACCAGGTGCTCGGCACCGGTGGCCAGGGCGAATATGGTGTCCCCGTCGGCAAGGGTGTGCACCGGATTCAGGGCCCGCGCCATGCCGGCATGTGAAGCCGTGGCCGTGCGCTTCGCCTCGGCGACGGTCAGTACGGCATTCGTCGCCACGACCACCAAGGTTGTGTTCAGCCCGGGACCGGCCGGGGGCGGCACGGCACCCGGCTGCCAGGGGATACCTGCGGCATTGACCACCGCCAGTGCGCCGACCACGATCCCCTCGTTCGTCCCTGCCAGCCACACCGAGGCCGTTCCGGTGCCGCCCTTGAACCTTCCAGCACCAATGGTCGCACCCGTGCCTGCACCCACGTTGCCACGGACGACGTCGGCACGAACCGGTGAGCCTGCAGCGTCAAGCGCCGCCTCGTACCCCATGCCGGCGTCGGGCCGGGCGGCAAAATCCCCTCCCCTGCCCAGGTCGAAGATGGCTGCTGCAGGGACAATCGGGACCACGCCGCCGGGTACGGCGAATCCGCGCCCGTTTTCCTCGCACCAGCGCTGGACGCCGCCTGCAGCTGCCAGGCCGTACGCACTGCCGCCGGTCAGGACCACGGCGTCCACCGTGGATACCAATGTCGACGGGTCAAGTGCGTCGGTTTCATGCGTCCCGGGTCCGCCACCGCGGACATCGACCGAGCCGATCGTGCCGGGGGGTGGCAGGACCACGGTGACGCCCGTGAGCCAGCCCGGATCGCGGCGCTGGGCCTGGCCCACCCGAATGCCGGGAACGTCGGTGATGGAGCCGTTTGTCATGGCAGGTCCTTTGGGCTGTGGGGTTGGTGCCGTCCTGACCATGCTAGGACCGAAATCGCAAGAATGCGCCCGTTTGAAGCGCTTTCGCACCCACAGTGCGGGGGCGGAAGCCGTCAAACGGGCGCAGGCCGACAGAAACGAAAGGGGTCAGCTCTTCAGCTTGGGCTTGACCGTCTTGTCGTAGATGCCCTCCAGCTTGTCCTGGAGCGCGCCCAGGGTGGTGGCGACGTCGGCCTTTTCATTCATGATCCTGGCTGCTGCGTTCGCCATCTCCAGGTCGGCGCCGGGCAGGAACACGCGACCATAGTCCTGGCTGCGGGTCACCTTCAGCTGGTCCAGGGCAACCTTGATCTGCGGTGTTTTGGCCAGCACCTCCGTCATGTCGGCATCCGTGCGCACCGGCATGTATCCGGTGGCCGCCGAGAACTTCGCGGTGTTTGCCGCGTTCGTGACGAAGGAGACGAACTTGGCAGCGGCCAGCTGGCGTTCCGGCGACGTCTTCGCGGCGATGACCAGGCCGGCACCTCCCGTGGGGCACACCGGCGATGCTGAAACAGCACCGCCGGGCAGGAACCCGACCCCGATGTTCATCTTCGCCGTTTTGGCTGCTGCCAAGGTTCCCACCAAGTCGCCCGTGGAGCTCACGGTTGCGCTGATGGCCCCGGCCGTCATGTCAGAGACTGCGTCCTTGGAGGACACACCCGCCCAGCCGTCCTTCACAATGGTGTCCTGGACCCATTGGAGGGCCTTGACGGACTCGGCGGAGTTCGCCGTCATGGTCCATTCCTTGGACCAGCCGCCGCCCTTGCCCCAGAGGACGTTCTGCAACGTCCAGCCCGCATAGCCGGCCAGGGCCGGGTACTGGTAGGCGTGCTGGTATCCCGGCTTCTTGGCGTTTGCCGCCTGGATCTTGGGCGCCCACGTGGCAAATTCGTCCCACGTGGCGGGGGCACGGTCCGGCAGGCCGGCCGCCTTGAAGTGGTCCTTGTTGTAGTAGAACAACGGCGTGGACCGTGCGTACGGTACCGCCCAGTGCTTCGTGGCGTAGTTGTAGTCACCGAACAGGGTGGCGTTGAACATCGCCGTCTTGTCGCCGACAGCGGCCAGCAGCGCATCCATCGGCACCACGGTCTCGGCAATGGCGTACCGGAACCACCAGACATCGGAGGCGACGACGACGTCGGGGACGTTGTTGCCGGCCTGGGCCGTCTGGAACTTTTGCGCCACTTCCTCATAGTTGGCGCCGCCCGTAACCAGTTCAACCTTGATTCCGGGGTTGGCCGCCTCAAAGTCGCTGATCAAGGCCGCCTCGATGTCAGCGGACTTGCCCGGGTGGCTGGACATGAACGTGATCTTGGCGGCGGGCGTCACCTTGGTCCAGTCGGTGACGGCGGCTTGGGCGGCGGGACCACTGGTGCTGGGTCCGCCGCAGGCAGCCAGCGCCGCAGCCCCGAGGCCGAGCCCGGTGAAGGCGAGGAAGTTTCTGCGATTGAGCATTCTTGACATGGTGGTTTTCTCTTTCTCAGGAAGGTGCGGTGAGGAGGAAAGGTGTGGGGTGTTATCCGGTGACGGAACCCTGTGTGAGTCCGTCGACGATGAAGCGTTGGAGGGCGGCGAAAATAAGCAGAATGGGGACGATCACAATGACAGCCCCGGCCATGAGCACGCCCCAGGCCTGGGCGGTGGAGTCGCTGTTGGCGAGCAGGGTCAGGCCGACGGGCAGGGTCATCATCTCCGGCTTGTCGGTGACGATGAGCGGCCAAATGTAGTCGTTCCACTCCCCCACCACCGTCACCAGCGCCACCGTGGCGATGCTTGGCCCGGAGATGGGCACCACCACCTGCCAGAGCCTGCGGAAATGCCCGGCGCCGTCAATTTCGGCGGCTTCCAGGATGGAGCTCGGCAACGTCAGGAAGTGCTGGCGCAGCAGGAACGTGCCAAAGGCCGTTCCCAAGCCCGGCAGGATGATGCCCCAGTATGTATTCAATCCATCCAGCCCGGCGATGAAGATGTAGTTGGGCAGCACCGAGACCTGCGGAGGGACCATCAAGGCAACCAGGATGGCCAGGAAGATGACTCGTTTTAAGGGGAAGCGGACAAAGACCAGTGCATAGGCGGTCAGGACGGCCAGCACGCACTTGATCGTGGATCCGACCACTGTGACGATCACGCTGTTGGCGAAGAACCTGGCGAAGGGCACCGTGGTGGCGGCCAGCCCGTAGTTCTCGAGCGTCGGGTTCCGCGGCAGCACCGTGAGGTCGGTGGTGACGATTTCGCCCGGCCCCTTCAGCGAGGACAGCACCATCCAGGCAAGGGGTGCAACCACCACCAGGGTGGCCACGATCAAGGGCAGGTATCCGGTGGCAATGGTGCGGGCCAGGTTGCCCCGGGACAGGGCGTGGGGCCGGCGCCGAGGCGGGGCCGGGGTGGCTTGGCGGGTGGCATCGGGTCCGGTGCCGGTCGCGGCCATGGTTTTGGTGCTCATGCGTAGTGCACCTTTCGTTCAACAAAGCGCAGCTGGAGCCCCGTCATGATCAGCAGCAGCACGAACAGGACCACCGAGATGGCGGCCGAGTAGCCTGCCCTGTTGTAGGCCCCAAACGCCTGCAAGTAGGCCTCAAAGATGAGCGTCCCCGTGCCGTTTCCGGTCGGTGTCATGATCTTGATGATGTCGAAGGCCTGCAGGGAACTGAGCAAGGTGGTGATGAGTAGGAAGAAGGTGGTCGGTGAGAGCAGCGGGAAGGTGACCGAGCAGAAGCGCCGGAACGGGCCGGCCCCGTCGAGCGAGGCGGCCTCCATGATGTCCTGCGGCATGGACTGCAGCCCGGCCAGGTAAACCACGGCGCAATAGCCCAGGTTCTTCCACACGTACACGACGATGACCATGACCAGGGAGAGATTGGGGTCGTTTATCCACTGCGGACTGGCCAGCCCGATCCCGCGCAACACCCAGGAGAGGACGCCGTAGACGGGGTCGAAGATGAACAGCCACACCATGCCCACCCCCACCCCTGACAGGACGTAGGGGGCAAACACGGCAGAGCGGGCCAGGGTGCGCCCGGGCACCTTCTGATTCAGGGAGACGGCCACGAGCAGTCCCAGCACCATGGACCCGCCCACGGTGGCCGCGGTGAAGATCGCCGTGGCGCCCAGGACGGCCGGCGCATCCGCCGAGGAGAAGAACTCTACATAATTGCCAATCCCGACCACCGTGGCGTCGGCGGATCCCAGGGTCCAGTCCAGGGTGGAGTAGTACATGTTCGCTATCAGGGGCCGGTACGTGAAAAACGCAATCAGCAAGAGGTTGGGCAGCGCCAGCACCAGGAATACCCAGGCCTCGCGGCGGGCCCTTGGCGCCAACCACTTCTTCCTGACCGGCGAATCCCCGGCGCGTGGGGTGCTGCCGGGGCGTTGGCGGTCAGGGTGGAGGGTGGCCATCTACCGGCCCAACGCCGAGGCGGTCAAGGCGTTGCGGACTAGTTCGGGGTCGTCCGTACACAGTGCGTCTACGCCAAGGTCCGCCAGCTCGCGGGCCCGGGCGGGGTCGTTGACGGTCCAGGCCCAAACATGCAGGCCGCTGTCGTGGATGCTCTCCACGGCGGTCCGGTCCAGGGAGCCTTCCCAAATGGATATGCCGGTGCCGCCGTGGGTGTGGGCAAACGCCAGGGCATCCCGCAAACCCCCGGGGCCCGCCGGGTCCATCGACAGTCCCAAGGTGGTTGGATGGCAGTCACTGACCGGGGACAGGGCTGCCATTTCCGTCAGCGCCTGCCAATCGCCGGAGGAGGCAAACCAGTCAAGTCCCGGGTGCGCCGCAACAACGTCCAGGACAGGCCCGACGGCGGCCGCGTCCTTGAGCTCGATGTTGACTCGCGCCTTGCCCGCGGCAAGTGCCAGGACGGCGTCCAGGGTGGGCACATGCTGGCGGTGCCCGGCGTCGAGCAGGCCGAGCTGGCGGGCCGTAAAGTCTGCGAGGGCACCGATTCCGTTGGTGGTCCGCTCCACGGTGTCGTCGTGGATGACCACGGGGACCCTGTCACCGGACAGGTGGACGTCAAGTTCAATGCCGTCGACCCCAAGTTCAATGGCACGCGCAAAAGCGGCCAGGGTGTTCTCGGGGTAGTGTGCGGAAACCCCTCTGTGGGCGTAAATGCGCATGTGTGTGGGCACCCTCTCGCTGTGTGCCGCGGCGGTTCGGACCGCTGTGTTGCGGTGCATGCCGTGGCTTCATTGACCACGCTAGGGACACAAAAACGGTGTTGGGTGACGGCCGGGTGGACACAAGTGAACGAGGGGTTAAACAGTTGCTCCCCGGTTCCTGCGAACGAGTCACAGGAACCGGGGAACGAAGGACTTGGCCCGAATCATTGGAGCCGGCCGGTGGTTGGTTCCACAGCTCCGAGGAACGAGGTTGGGGAGGAGCTGGGGATCAGCCCAGCGGCACGGGCGTGACACCCAACGGTGCCAGGCGCGAGGCACCGCCGTCGGCCGCCGTCAGCACCCAGATGCCCTTGGCATGGACGGCAACCGAATGTTCCCAGTGCGCTGCACGCGACTTGTCGGTGGTGACAACCGTCCAGTCGTCGCCGAGGGTCTTGGTCTCGAGGCCGCCACGGACCAGCATGGGTTCCAGGGCCAGGCACATGCCCGGCTTCAACTTCGGGCCGCGGTGCTTGGAACGGTAGTTCAACACATCCGGGGGCATGTGCATGGCCGAGCCGATGCCGTGGCCCACGTAGTCCTCCAGGATGCCCAGCGGCTGGCCGGACTGTTCGGTGACGAAGTCGTCGATCGCGTCCCCAATGTCGCCCACGTATTTGGCGGAGGCCATGGCGCCGATGCCGTGCCACATGGCCTGCTCGGTGACGTCGCTGAGCCGGCGGTCGGCGGGATCCTCGGCCGAGGGCCCGCCCACGATCACGGTGCGGGCCGAATCCGAGTGCCAGCCCTCCACGATGGCGCCGCCGTCGATCGAAAGAATGTCACCGGCCTTCAACTCCCGCTTGCCCGGGATGCCGTGCACCACTTCCTCGTTGACGGAGGTGCAGATCGACGCCGGGTAGTCGTAGTAGCCCAGGAAGTTCGAGGTGGCGCCGGCCTTCTTCAGCAGCGCCGCGAAGATGGCATCCAGCTCACCCGTCGTAACGCCGGGGGCCACGGAGGCAATGGTCTGGTTCAGGGCGTCATCGAGGATGAGGCCGCTGCGATGCATGATGCGCATCTGGTCGATGGTTTTGTACTCAATCCGCTGCTGGCCAAATGCCATGACGGGTCCCTTCACTGGAGAATGTTTAAGGGCTCCTTCCCGACCTCGGGAAGGAGCCCTCCTTATAGCGTGGCACATTGTGCCCGCCAGAAGATATGAAACGTGTCTAACTAGACGTTCTTGACGGCGTCCATGATTCGAGCCGTGATGTCGTCCATGTCGCCGAGACCGTCGACCTTGGCCAGGATGCCCCGCTCCGCATAGCGGGCAACCACCACCTCGGTCTGCTCGCGGTACAGGTCCAGGCGGTGGCGGATGACCTTTTCGTTGTCATCGGTCCGGCCGGTTTCCTGTGCCCGGCCCAGCAGGCGCTTGACCAGTTCCTCGTCGTCGGCCGTCAGCTGCACGACGACGTCGAGCTTGGCGTGGGCCGCACCCAGGATGTCATCAAGTTCATCAACCTGGGCGGTGGTGCGGGGGTACCCGTCAAGCAGGAATCCGTCCTTCACATCATCTTGGGCGAGCCTGTCACGGACCATCCGGTTCGTCACGCTGTCCGGAACAAAGTCACCGTTGTCGATGTACTTCTTGGCTTCGATGCCCAAGGGGGTTTCACCCTTGACGTTGGCACGGAAAATATCGCCGGTGGAGATGGCAACAATGCCAAGTTCCACACAGATGCGTTCCGCCTGCGTGCCCTTGCCCGAACCGGGAGGCCCAATGATCAGCATTCTTGTCATCGCAATAACCCTTCGTAGTGGCGCTGTTGGAGCTGTGCATCAATCTGCTTGACCGTCTCCAGCCCAACGCCAACAATGATCAAGATCGATGTACCGCCGAAGGGGAAGTTCTGGTTTGCCCCGATCAAGACCAAGGCGATCAACGGGATCAGGGCAACAATGCCCAGATAAAGCGCTCCCGGCAGGGTGATGCGTGAAATAACGTACTGCAGGTAGTCCTGCGTGGGCTTGCCGGCACGGATGCCGGGGATGAAGCCGCCGTACTTCTTCATGTTGTCCGAGACTTCTTCAGGGTTGAAGGTGATCGCAACATAGAAGTACGTGAACCCGATGGTCAGCAGGAAGTACATCAACATGTAGAACGGGTGGTCACCACGCGTCAGGTAGTTGTTGATCCATTCAACCCAGCCCGGGATGTTGGTGGAGTTCTTGGGCGTGGCAAACTGCGCCAAAAGCGCCGGCAGGTACAACATGGACGAGGCAAAAATGACCGGGATAACGCCGGCCATGTTGACCTTGATGGGAATGTACGTGCTGGTGCCGCCCATGGTGCGACGGCCAATCATGCGCTTGGCATACTGGACGGGGACGCGCCGCTGTGACTGTTCAACGAACACCACGAGGGCAACCGTCACCAGGCCGATGACCATGACCGTCAGGAACGTGCCCCAGCCCTGGGTGGTCAGGATGGCACCCAGGGAGGTCGGGAACTGTGCCGCGATGGCCGTGAAGATCAGCAGGGACATGCCGTTGCCGACACCCTTTTCGGTGACGAGCTCGCCCATCCACATGATGAGGCCGGAACCGGCGGTCAAGGTGATGATGAGCAGCAGGATCGTGATCAGGCTGTCGTTGGGAATCAGGGGGGTTGCGCTGCCTGCGGCGCCACAGCCGGCGAACAGTTGGCCGGAGCGGGCCAGGGTCACCAGTGTGGTGGCGTTGAGCAGGCCGAGGGCGATGGTCAGGTAGCGCGTGTACTGCGTCAGCTGGCCCTGTCCCTGTGCGCCTTCGAGGTGCAGTTCCTGGAAACGGGGAATGACCACGCGCAGCAGCTGAACAATGATGCTCGCCGTAATGTAGGGCATGATTCCCAAGGCAAAAATGGAAACCTGAAGCAAGGCGCCGCCGCTGAACAAGTTCACAAGCTGGTAGATGCCCTGGCTCGTGTCAGCAGCATTCACGCACTGTTGGACATTTCGGTAGTCAACTCCGGGCGAGGGGATGAATGCACCCAAGCGGAAGATGGCGAGGATTCCCAGCGTGAACAACAACTTGCGTCGCAGATCAGGCGTGCGAAAGGCGCGGCCAAATGCGGTAAGCAAGCGTCCTCCTGATGTGTAGTGGTGAGGGTGGTCTCTCAAAAGGAGCCCAAGGAACGATTCTAGTGGGTGATCTGGCTCGCACTGAAACTGCGACAGTTTCAGGACCCCATTGGAGCCCGGTAAACGCCTGCAGTCAGATACGCAAAAGACCCCTGGCGGGCGGAACGTAAGCTCCGCCCACCAAGAGTCTAATCGCTAGATGTGCGCATTTTTGAACTTTTTAGAGTTCGGTGGTGTTTCCACCCGCAGCGGCAATCTTTTCAGCAGCGCTGGTGGAGAATGCATGGGCGGTGATATCAACCTTGACGGTGATTTCGCCGGTGCCCAGCACCTTGACGGGCTGGTTCTTGCGAACGGCACCCTTCTCAACCAGTGCATCGACGGTGACAACGCCACCCTCGGGGAAGAGCTCGTTCAGCTTGTCCAGGTTAACAACCTGGAACTCAACGCGGAACGGGTTCTTGAAGCCACGCAGCTTCGGCAGGCGCATGTGCAGCGGCAACTGGCCGCCGGCAAAGCCAGCCTTGATCTGGTAGCGGGCCTTGGTACCCTTGGTACCGCG
>JBAUMA010000088.1:0-6721 GCA_049578485.1 Specibacter sp. | reverse complement strand
ACTGATTGGCGTGTGAGCTGCCCCCCTCAGAGACCTGGGAAGTGGGTGGGCCCACGATTCCCAGGTTCCTGAAGAATCGCGCCAGCGATTATTCAGGCCGGGAGGCGGGTGGGCCCACGCTTCCCAGGTTCCTGAAGAATCGCGCCAGCGATTATTCAGGCCGGGAAGCGGGGATTAGCAGCCGTAGTAGAGCTCGAACTCGTACGGGTTCGGGCGCAAGGAAAGCGGCTTGATCTCGTATTCGCGCTTGTAGTCGATCCAGGTGTCGATCAGGTCCTGGGTGAACACGCCGCCGGCCTGCAGGAACTCGTTGTCGTTCTCCAGGGCGATGAGCGCCTCTTCGAGCGACTCGGGTGCCTTGGGGATGTCCTTGGCTTCCTCGGGGGGCAGCTCGTACAGGTCCTTGTCGATGGGAGCCGGGGGTTCGATCCGGTTCTTGATGCCGTCAAGGCCGGCCATCAGCTGGGCCGAGAAGGCCAGGTACGGGTTGGAGGAGGGGTCCGGTGCGCGGAACTCCAGGCGCTTGGCCTTCGGGTTGGAGCCGGTGATCGGGATGCGGATGCCGGCGGAGCGGTTGCCCTGCGAGTACACCATGTTGACGGGAGCTTCGAAGCCCTTGACCAGGCGGCGGTAGGAGTTCACCGTCGGGTTGGTGAAGGCGAGAACGGCAGAGGAGTGCTTGAGCAGGCCACCGATGTACCAGCGTGCCAGGTCCGACAGACCGGCGTAGCCCTTCTCGTCGTAGAACAACGGGGCGCCATTGCTCCACAGCGACTGGTGGCAGTGCATGCCCGAACCGTTGTCACCAAAGACCGGCTTGGGCATGAACGTGACGGACTTGCCCCAGGCCCAGGCAGTGTTCTTGATGACGTACTTGAACTTCTGCAGGTCATCGGCGGAGTGCACCAGGGTGTTGAACGTGTAGTTGATTTCGGCCTGGCCGGCGGCACCCACCTCGTGGTGTGAGCGCTCAACCGCAAGGCCGGCCTTGTCGAGCTCGATGCACATGGCGTCGCGCAGGTCGGCCTGGTGGTCAATCGGGGCCACCGGGAAGTAACCGCCCTTGACGGGGGTCTTGTAGCCGAGGTTTCCGCCCTCTTCCTTGCGGCCCGTGTTCCAGTTGGCCTCTTCGGAGTCGATCTTGTAGAACGAGCCCTGCGGGGAGGATTCGTACTGAACGTTGTCGAAGACGAAGAACTCGGCCTCGGCACCAAAGAAAGCGGTGTCGGCGATGCCGGTGGAGGCCAGGTAGGCCTCGGCCTTTTCGGCCACGCCACGGGGGTCGCGGTGGTACGGATCGCCCGTGCGGGGGTTCACGATCGAGAAGTTCAGCGCAAGGGTCTTCTCCAGGCGGAACGTGTCAACGAATGCCGTGGTGGGGTCCGGGATCAGTTGCATGTCGGATTCGGCAATGCCCTGGAAGCCGCGGATGGAGGAACCATCGAAGAGCTGGCCATGGACAAAGAAGTCCAGGTCCACAGTCTTGGCGGGAACGTTGAAGTGCTGCTGGACGCCTGGCAGGTCGGTGAATCGGATATCGACGAACTTTACATCTTCGTCCTTGATGAACTGCAGGACTTCTTCCGCGTTCTTGAACATCTTGCTCCTTGGCGTTCTGGATTCCGGCCGGTGCTTCGCGGCCTTTCGTGCAACTGCAACGTGTACAAGCGTAGGTCGGTGCCATTACTCGAGAGTGTCGGAAATGTTTCCGGCACGTTACAGGAGCTGCTGATTTGCACCCGGTGGGTGAACTTTGCCCCTCCGCCGGTAGGCTTGGGGGGTGGTAGATCGCAAAGACATCGGGTCCTGGCTCAGCGGGCCGGACACCTCCAATATATCCAAATACCCCGGCGAACGCTTGGGCCGCCCCGAATCCGGGCGTGGCTCCATGGCTCGCGCGGGCCGTCGCATCCTTGCCCTGTGCATTGACTGGGGCTTGTGCTACCTGATTGCCATAGCGTTTTTCAACGCCGATCCCACGGCCATCCTGGCCGTTTTCGCCATTGAACAAATGGTCCTGGTGGGCACCCTTGGCTACAGCGTTGGCCATAGAATCATGGGCATCCAGGTCCAAAAGGTCGACGGCGGCCCTGCCGGTCTGCTGGCCGGCGTGGTTCGCGCCGTATTGGTGTGCCTGGTGATCCCTGCGATCATCACCGACGCCGACCACCGGGGCCTGCACGACAAAGCCATGAACACCATCCTGGTCCGCCGCTAACTGGCCGGTTCCACCGGGGATCGTGAAATCGTCAAGCCCCATGCCACACCCGCCGTCGCCGTGATGCTGGGGGTGAAGGCCTGGAGGGCAGCGTTGGCGTGATTCATGAAGGACGAAACTTCGCCGGCCACGCACCGAAACGTTGCCGAACTGTCGGCACCGATCTGAACCACCACTTCACCGTCGCCGATGCAGGCAATCGAGGTGAAAAGCGCCTCGCCCCGTGCATCAAGCGGGGATACGTCGATGACCGCGTCGGTGCTGGTCATTTGGCGCATCACCGTTCCCTCGCCCGCGGGCGCGGCAAGCATGCCCGCCGGTGGGGGCGGGGCCGCTGCGGTTGCCGCAGCGGCGGGGGTCGAAGGCCGGGCGTCGGTGGCTTCCGCCGTGCACCCGGTCAAGGGCAAGGACGCCAGGGACGCAACCCCAAGGACGATGTGGCAGTACTTCATGAATGTCCCCCGGATCCAAAGAATTTATCTGGAGCCTAACACGCGGCCGCGCGGCGGTCGCCGTCCAACAAGGCGAAGCCTTAAATGCAGAAGTGCCCGGTGGGAGATCCCACCGGGCACTTACTTGTCAAGATTTCTAGCGGCCGCGCGAGGCCTTGCGGTCGGGGCGTGCCTTGTACGGGTCAATGCCCTTGGGAATCGGCAGCTTGTTGCCCATGGAGGCGATGCGCTTGTTCACGGCACCCACCTCAACCTTGGTCAACTCGCCCTTGAGCTTGTTCATCTTCTTGGTGAGCTTCGCGATCGGCACCTGGCCCTCGCCCTTGCCGGTCTCGATGACGGTGACCGTGACGTTGGGCAGGATCCTGGTCAAGCGGCGTCGTTCCGCATCCACCAGGCCCTTGATCCGGGTGGAGGGACCTTCGGTGATCAGCACGATTCCGGGCTTGCCGATGGCGCGGAACACCACATCCTGCGTCCGCGGGTTCACGGAAGCAGGCTGCTCATCAAAGATCCAGCCACGCTTCAGCGAGCTCAAAGCGGCACCCGCCGCGCCGGGCTTACCCTCGATCTGGGCGTAAGCGGCACGCTCCGCGCGGCGCGACATGATCAACAGCGCACCCAGCAGGCCCAGGGGGATGCCGAGCAACAGTCCGGTGATCCAGTTCCCGGGCGACACCAGCAGCGTCACCAGCAGGGCCACCAGGATCAGGCCAAGGAACGTGCCAAGCATGAGCCAGGTGACCATGGGGTCGTGGCGGCGGGTCATCTTGAAGATGTCCACCATTTGCTTGATGCGGCTGGGCTTCTTGACCTTCTTCGGGGCGCCGTCTTTCGGGGCGCGGCTGAAGAGGGAACGCTTGGGCTTGTCAGCGTCGGAGTGCGCGGAGTCAGTGGTTTTGGCCATAGTAAGTCAATTCTAGCGGGTGTTGGGCGGGTTGACTGCGCGGGTCCCTATTGGGCGGCGATGAGGGATGCGGCTTCCTGCCGGGTGTGGCCGGAATCCTCGATGCCCTCGGCAATGTGCGCCAGGTGCTCGGGAATGTCGCGGCCCTTTTTGCGCATGGCCGTCGCCCAAAGGCGGCCGGCACGGTAGGAGGAACGCACCAGCGGGCCGCTCATGACGCCGAGGAAGCCAATCTCCTCCGCCTCCTGGGACAGTTCCACAAATTCCTGCGGCTTGACCCAGCGGTCCACCGGCAGGTGGCGCTCGGAGGGGCGCAGGTACTGGGTGATCGTGATCAGGTCGGTGCCGGCGTCGTGCAGGTCCTGCAGGGCCTGGGAAATCTCTTCGCGGGTCTCACCCATGCCCAGGATCAGGTTGGACTTGGTCACCATGCCCAGGTCGCGGCCCTGGGAGATGACATCCAGGGAACGGTCGTAGCGGAAGGCGGGGCGGATGCGCTTGAAGATGCGCGGCACGGTCTCCACATTGTGCGCGAACACCTCGGGTGCGGACTCGCAGATGGCGGCGATGTTCTCGGGCTTGCCGGAGAAGTCGGGGATCAGCAGTTCCACGCCCGTGGTGGGGTTGAGCTCATGGATCTTGCGGACAGTCTCGGCGTACAGCCAGACTCCCTCGTCCTCAAGGTCATCGCGGGCCACGCCTGTGACGGTGGCGTAGCGCAGGTTCATCTTCACCACGGAGCGGGCCACCTTGGTCGGCTCAAACCTGTCGATGGGGGACGGCTTTCCGGTGTCAATCTGGC
The DNA here is from genome assembly GCA_049578485.1 of Specibacter sp. Taxonomy (GTDB): domain Bacteria; phylum Actinomycetota; class Actinomycetes; order Actinomycetales; family Micrococcaceae; genus Specibacter. Next base: position 2,342 of record JBAUMA010000088.1, on the reverse strand, counting down.
AGAAGTCGCAGCGGCGGGTGCATTCCGAGCCGCCGATCAGGAACGTGGCTTCGCGGTCTTCCCAGCACTCGAAAATGTTGGGGCAGCCGGCTTCCTCACACACCGTGTGCAGGCCCTCGCCCTTGACCAGGTTCTTCATGGCGATGTACTCGGTGCCCATGCTCACCTTGGCCTTCATCCAATCGGGCTTGCGCTCAACCGGAACCGCGGCGTTGCGCTGCTCAATGCGCAGCATCTTGCGTCCTTCGGGTGCCAACGTCACAGCAATGCTCCTTCTACCGGGTGGTGTTTTGCAACGCCGCCGGTTGTTTCTTTGTCAGTGTGCGACTCAGCGGCGTGGGCGTCCACAACCAGGGGAGTCAGGAGACGGCGGGTGGCCGCCTCCAGGGTGGCCACCAGGGCGGCAGGGTCGACGTCGTTGCCGGTTTCGGCCGCGATGGTGGTGGTGCCGGCGTCAGTGATGCCGCAGGCGATGATTTGGGCGTAGGGGGCCAAATCGTTGTTGGCGTTGATGGCAATGCCGTGCATTGTCACGCCCTCGTGGACGCGGATGCCGATGGCGGCAATCTTGCGTTCAGGGCCCTTGGCGTCGGCCTGCAACCAAATGCCTGCCCTGCCCTTGACCCGCAAGCCCGCCACGCCAAAGGCGGCCAGGGTTTCAATGATGATTTCTTCAAGTACGTCAACGTATTCGCGGATGCCGCGGGCGTCCTTCAAGCGCACGATCGGGTACATCACCAGCTGGCCGGGGCCGTGCCAGGTCAGCTTTCCGCCGCGGTCAACATTGATGACGGGGGTGCCGTCAAACGGGCGTTCATGGTCTTCAGTGCGTTTTCCAGCCGTATAGACAGCGGAATGTTCGAGCAACAGCACCGTGTTTCCCGCAGTGCCGGCGACGACGGCGTCGTGCACTTTGCGTTGTTGGTCCCACGCGTTGCTGTAGTCGACAAAATCCGGGGCAAAACCGACCTCTGTGAACTCAACAGTCATGTAGGCCACTTTAGAGGACGTTGCAACTTCGCCTAAATCCGAAAAGTCACGTGCCTGTGGATAACTTTCGGCGGGGTTGGCGGAAATGGTCTATCACTGAAGGTGGGAGGGAAACATGGGCAGGCATTTGGAAGTCGACGGCAAGGGCAGTGCAGGTGACGGTGAGGGCCGCTGGTTCCAGGTCCCCGTGGTGGAGGGCTGCGACGCCGTGCGCCGCCTGGGCGCGGGGGTGTCGGGGACCGTGTGGCTGGTGCAGCCAAGGGATGGCTCGGCTCCGCTGGCGGCCAAGTGCTTTGCGCCGGATCCGGCACGGCAGGCTGCCGGCGAGGCGGGAGAAATTCTCCGTCACAATGAAAGCGAGATCACACAGGAGTGGCGCATCCTGGCCCAAAATGACCACGAACACCTGCTCCGCGCACACCGCGTGGTGCCCTTGGGCGGCTCCTGGGCCGGCGGGAGCGCCCTGCTGATGGACTATGCCGCCGGCGGGTCCGTGCGGGACATTGTGGCGGCCAGGGGCCCGCTGAGCGTGGGTGAATGTGTCACGGTACTGACGCCCCTGGGCCAGGTGCTCTCCTTCCTGCATGGCGCCGGCATCCGGCACGGCGACGTGTCGCCTGGGAATGTTTTGCTGACAGCCCAGGGCAAGCCCGTACTGGCCGACCTTGGCCTGGGCCGGTTGGTGGGCCAGGGGCATGGTTCCGGCGGCGGCACGCCCGGCTTCTTTTGCCCGCAGGATCCAGGGGTGTCTGCCGGCTCCGACGTGTACTCCATGGCAGCCGTGGGGTGGTTTGCGCTGACGGGCCAGGCGCCCCCGGCTACGCGGGACCGTATGCCGCTGGCCATGTACGCCCGCGATGTTCCGCCGGAACTTGCGGCGGCCCTGGAGGCGGGATTGTCGGAAAATGTGGCGCAAAGGCCGACGGCGGCAGCGTTCGCCCAAGCGGTGTTCCGCAGTGCGCGGGCGGAGCCGGTGGCGTTGGCCCATGCCGTGCATCCGAGCGACCTGCCGGAGCTTCTGACACGACGGGCCGCCCGCCAACCTCGGGGGCCGGCCTTCCTTCGGCTGCGGCGTGGGAGCCCCAGGGAAAGGCGCGGGACAGGAAGATGGCCGAGATTCGAGGCTCGCTTCGGTTTCGGGCTGGTGGCAGGTTCGGGCCACCCGTTTGGCCGCATGCCTCTTCGGCGGTTGGCTCGTGTGCGTGGCCTCGGCTGGCGGCTGCTTGCGGCGTGGGTCGCCGGTGCCGTCGCCGCGGCATGCCTGGCCGCCTGGCTTGTGTTGCCTGGGGCGGGGCCCCGTGCAGGGTCCGGCTTCCCTCTGGCAGCTCCGATCACGGTGCCCGGCGGCACCG
>JBAUMA010000087.1:0-4071 GCA_049578485.1 Specibacter sp. | reverse complement strand
GGCCAGTGCCGTTCCGTGACAGGGCAGCGGCGCGCATGTTCCTGGGGGAATCTCCCCTGGCCGTGGCCTGGCTGGACGATTTTGAAGAAGAGCCGGATGGGCTGTGGCCCCGATTTGATGCCGACATCATGGCCGGATGCCTTGGCGCCCTGGCCGCACCCCGTTGGCGGGAATGGGAGGCGGTGCAGGCGCCTAGCCTTGCGGTGTATGGCGGCCGCGGCATGTTCACCAACGCCCAAAAGGATGGATTTACCGGGCACCGCCCCGGCACCCGGCGCGTGGACGTTCCCCTGGCGGGGCACGAAGTCCACCTGGAGGACTTCCCGGCGTGGCTGGATGCCCTTCAAGGTTTCCTGCCGTCCCGACGTCGTGCCGATGTCACTGAAACGGAGCTTGTCGGGGGAGTGGAGAAACGCGATCTGGTGGTGGAACCCTACAACACGGGGTGGCCGGCACTCTTCGAGAAGCAACGGCACACCATTGCCGAAGCGTTGAAGGGCGCCAATTGCTCGGTGGAGCACATTGGCTCTACCTCGGTTCCCGGCCTGGCAGCCAAGTCGATCATCGACATATTGGTAACGGTGGATGACATCACAGCCGAGGAGGACTATCTGGACCCGCTCCTGGCCGCCGGTTATGAGCTTCGGGTGCGTGAGCCCGGGCACCGCCTGGTGCGGACGCCGGGCAGGGATGTCCATGTGCACGTCCTCGAGCATGCCGACCCCCGCGCGGCGGACTATTTGCTGCTTCGCGAGCGGCTCCGGGCCAACGCGGACGACAGGGAGCTGTACGCCCGGACGAAGCATGCCCTGGTCGCGCAGGACTGGCCGGACATGAACGCGTATGCGAACGCCAAGACCGACGTCATCGAGGCCATCAAGTCCAGGGCCCGCGCACATGCCCAGGACGGGTAGCCGATGAACGGATTTGCACCCTACAGTCCAGGGCACCAGCCGGGTACTGCCACTACTGCCGAAATCCGGGCTGCGGTTTCCGGCGACATCACGGCGATGCTGTCGGTCCAAGCCGGGTCCGGCCGCGCGTCGCCCACTGCCGCATCCTTTGAAGCCGCCACCAATGACGATGCCCGCCTGGTAGTCGTGGCGCTGCTCGACGGGGTCCTGGTCGGCTGGGGCATGACCCATTACTTTGCCGGCGGTGACGGCACGGCACCCGCTGGACACTACCTCGGTGGCGTCACCGTCGCCCCGTCCTGGCGGCGGCGCGGCATCGGCGCAGCGCTGACGCAGGCCCGCCTGGACTGGATTTGGCAGCGCGCGGATACTGCCTGGTATGTGGTGAACCCGGCCAACCGGGCCTCGATCGCGCTGCACTCCCGGTGGGGTTTCACGGAGGTCGCCAGGGCCGCGAAATTCCACACTACGGAGTTCACCGGCGGGGTGGGATTGTTGATGCGGGCACGGTATCCGCAGGCCGAGCAGGATTGAAGAAGCAACCAGTCCTCCCAGCTCCTAGAGTGGAAGACGGCACAGCAACCGGACCGAAAAGTGGTCCACAACCCAAGGAGTCGTCATGACCGGGACACCCACTGAAGGAATCAAGATCGTGTTGCATCCCGTCTCCGACCTGGCTGCGGCCAAGGCGGTGTACTCGGCCTTGCTGGGCATCGAGCCGCAGGCGGATTCGCCCTACTATGTCGGCTTCGACACCGCCGGACAGCACATCGGACTGGTGCCCAACGGCGGCGCCCAGGCCATGGTCTCCCCGGTTGCCTATTGGCAGGTTGCGGACATCGACGCCAAGCTCGCGGAGCTGACCGCTGCCGGCGCCACCGTGGCCGAGCCGGCCCACAACGTGGGCGGCACCCGCTGGGTTGCCAGCGTCACCGATCTCGACGGCAATGTCCTGGGCGTGGTCGAGGACCGGTGAGCGCCGCCGTCGGACCCCGCCTATAAAGTAGAACGCAACAACACGCCCCAAGGAATTGAGACAGCATGAGCATGGACACGCAACCGCGCGGGCCGAGAATTGCCGACAGCCACGAGACAATCCGCGTGCAGGGTGCGCGCGTGAACAACCTCAAGGACATCAGCGTCGAGATTCCCAAGCGGCGCTTGACCGTGTTTACGGGCGTTTCGGGTTCGGGCAAGAGTTCACTCGTGTTTGGCACCATCGCGGCCGAGTCCCAGCGGATGATCAACGAGACCTACAGCACCTTCGTGCAGGGTTTCATGCCGACACTGGCCCGCCCCGACGTTGACGTCCTGGAAGGGCTGACGACGGCGATCCTGGTGGACCAGGAGCGCATGGGCGCCAATCCGCGCTCCACCGTCGGCACGGTGACGGACGCCAACGCCATGCTGCGGATCGTCTTCAGCCGGCTGGGCACCCCGCACATCGGCTCGCCGCAGGCGTACTCCTTCAACGTTCCCTCCGTCAGCGGGGCCGGCGCCGTCACCATCGAAAAAGGTGGGCAGACCGTCAAGGAGAAGCGCACGTTCAGTGTCACCGGTGGAATGTGCCCACGGTGCGAGGGCCGCGGCGCCGTGTCCGACTTTGACCTGGGCGCACTGTTCGACGCCGAGAAGTCGCTCGCCGAAGGCGCGCTCACGATCCCCGGTTACAGCATGGACGGCTGGTACGGGCGCATCTTCGGCGGCTCCGGCTACTTCGACATGGACAAGAAGCTGGGCAAATTCACCAAAAAAGAGCTCAACGACCTCCTGTACCGGGAGCCCACCAAGATCAAGGTGGAGGGCATCAACCTCACCTACGAGGGGCTGATCCCGAAGATCCAAAAGTCGATGCTGTCCAAAGACCGCGACGCCATGCAGCCTCACATCCGTGCGTTCGTTGACCGCGCCGTCGTCTTCCAGACCTGCCCCGATTGCGAAGGAACCCGGCTGGCCGCACCTGCCCGCTCGTCCAAGATCAACGGCATGAACATCGCCGACGTCTGTGCCCTGCAGATCAGCGACCTGGCCGCGTGGGTGCGCGGGCTGGAGGAACCATCGGTGGCACCGTTGCTGGGCGCGCTGGGGGACACCCTTGATTCCTTTGTGGACATTGGGCTTGGCTACCTCAGCCTTGACCGTCCTTCCGGCACGCTGTCCGGGGGCGAGGCCCAGCGCACCAAGATGATCCGCCATCTCGGTTCCTCGCTCACCGACATCACCTACGTCTTTGACGAGCCCACCATTGGCTTGCATCCGCATGACATTGCCAGGATGAACACGCTCCTGCTGCAACTGCGCGACAAGGGCAACACCGTCCTCGTCGTGGAGCACAAGCCGGAGGCCATCGCGATCGCCGACCACGTCGTCGACCTCGGACCGCGGGCCGGCAGCGGGGGAGGGGAGGTCATGTTCGAGGGCACGGTCGAGGGGCTGCGCGCCAGCGACACCCTGACCGGACGGCACCTCGATGACCGTGCCACCTTGAAGGCGGCGGCCCGGAAACCGTCCGGCGCCCTTGAAGTGCGCGGCGCCAACACCAACAACCTGAAGAACGTCGACGTCGACATCCCGCTGGGAGTGCTGACGGTGGTCACGGGCGTGGCGGGTTCAGGCAAGAGCTCCCTGATCCGTGGTTCCGTGTCGGGGCGTGATGGTGTGGTGTCGATCGATCAGGGCGCCATCAAGGGGTCCCGGCGCAGCAACCCGGCAACGTACACGGGCCTGCTCGAGCCGATCCGCAAGGCGTTTGCCAAGGCCAATGGCGTCAAACCGGCCCTGTTCAGTGCCAATTCCGAGGGCGCGTGCCCGGTCTGCAACGGCGCCGGGGTCATCTACACCGAACTGGGTTTCATGGACACGGTGTCCACGCCCTGTGAGGAGTGCGGCGGAAAGCGTTTCCAGGCCCTGGTGCTGGAATACAAATTCGGCGGCAGGGACATCAGCGAGGTGCTTGCCATGTCCGTGGCCGAGGCCGAGCAGTTCTTCAGCGCCGGTGAATCGCGCATCCCGGCAGCCCACAAGATCCTGTCCCAGCTGGCCGACGTCGGACTGGGTTACGTGAGCTTGGGCCAGCCGTTGACAACGCTGTCAGGTGGCGAACGGCAGCGGTTGAAATTGGCCATGCACCTATCCGAAAAGGGTGGCGTCTACATCC
>JBAUMA010000086.1:0-13509 GCA_049578485.1 Specibacter sp. | reverse complement strand
CAGCTGCACCCAGCTGCTGGGCGACTACGGCGCGGACATCATCAAGGTGGAACGGCCCGGCGCGGGGGACATCTCCCGCAACTCCTTCCCGGACGCCGACGGCCAGGACAACCCCATCTTCCTGGCCATCAACCGCAACAAGCGCAGCATCAGCGTCGACACCCGCACCGAGGACGGCAAGGCCGTGCTGCGCCGGCTCATTCAGGACGCCGACGTCGTCGTCAGCAACTTCCGCGCCGGCGTCATGGAACGCATGGGCTTCGGCTACGAGGACGTCAAGGAGTTCAATCCCAACATCATCTGGGCCTCAGGCACAGGCTTCGGCACCGAGGGCCCGTACTCGCACAAGGGCGGCCAGGACGCTATTGCCCAGGCCTACTCGGGCGTGATGTGGCGCCGGAACGACGACGGCGTGGCACCCACGATCTACCCCACCACCTTGTGCGACTACACCACGGGCATGCACCTGCTGCAGGGCATCCTGCTGGCATTGCGCACCCGCGACCTCTCCGGCGTCGGGCAAAAGGTGGAGGTGACCATGTACGACTCCATGCTGCACATGCAGATGCAGGAGGCGTGCATGCAACTGAACCGGGGCTACGAGGTGAACTGGGGGGCCATGCCGCTCAGCGGTGTCTTCACCACCACCGACGGCGCTCTCTGCATGGTGGGCGGCTTTACCGCGGACCCGTTGCTGCACATCTCCCGGGCGCTGGGCCTGGACGATGACCTCACCGAACGCCCCGGCTTCGGCACCCTTGAGCAGCAGTTTGAGAACAAGCCGGCGCTGCAGACCATCTTCCGTGAACGCTTCGCCACCAACACGACGGCGTACTGGACCAAGCGGCTCGAGGACGAGGGCCTGCTCAACGCCCCCGTGCTGACCCTGGAACAAACGCTGGCGGATGAGCAAACCCGCGTCAACGGAATGATCGTGGAGGTGGAACACCCCACGGTGGGCACCGTCAAAATGCTCAACGCCCCCATCCGGCTGTCCGCCACCCCGGCATCGATCCGCCGCAGCGCCCCCCTCCTGGGGGAGCACAACGCCGAGGTGCTCAAGGAAAACGGCTTCGACGACGACGCAATCGCCCGCCTGCAAAGCCTGGGAGTCCTGAAATGAGCACCACTACAGCCATCGACGAGGTGGAACTGAGCATCGAAAACGGCGTGGCCACCGTGGTCATCAACCGCCAGCACGTGCTGAACGCCGTCGACGGGGCCACCACCACCCGGCTGAACCAGATTTGGGAGCAACTGGAAGCCGACCGCTCCATCCGTGCCGTGGTGGTGACCGGCGCCGGGCCCAAAGCCTTCTGCGTCGGCGCCGACATGACGGCCTCCGCCGTGGAGGAGACGGGCCTGCAGTACTGGGCCGGGCTCGACCCGAACGGCTTTGGCGGGCTGAGCCTGCGCGAAACCCTCGATGTTCCCGTCATCGCCAAGGTCAACGGCTACGCCCTGGGCGGCGGCATGGAGATCGTTCTGGGGGCGGACATCGTGGTGGCGGCCGACCACGCCAAATTCGGCCTGACCGAACCCCGCGTGGGCCGGCTGGCCCTGGACGGTGGCATTCACCAACTGGTCCGGCGGATTCCGCACACGCAGGCCATGTCCATGCTGCTCACCGGCCGAAAAGCCGACGCAGCCGAGATGGCGTCCATGGGGCTCGTGAACGAGGTGGTCCCCGCCGCCGAGCTGGACGACGCCGTGGACCGCTGGCTGGAACAAATTCTTGCCTGCGCACCCACATCGGTCCGGGCCGTGAAGCAAATGGTCACCCGCACCAGCCACTTGAGCGCCCGCGACGCCCGCGGTCTGCGCCTTCCGGCTCTCATGAACGCTCTGGACAGCAAGGATTCGGCCGAAGGCGTGCTGGCGTTCCAGGAAAAACGGGCGCCCGTCTGGCCCGGCGAATAAGCACCCACCACCAAACGGAAAAAGAGGACACGCAATGGCACAATCACTGGAAGCGGGCGTGTGGGGAGTCATCCCGACCCCATTCCATGGCAGCACCCAGGACGTCGACGCCGACAGCCTTGCCGGGCTCGCCGAACACTACGAAGCAGCCGGCGCCGTCGGCCTGACGGCGCTGGGCGTCTTTGGCGAGTCCCTTGCGCTGACCGCCGGCGAACGCCGCCTGGTGCTGGAAACGCTCGTCGAGGCCGCGACCCTGCCTCTCGTGGTGGGCATCAGCTCGCTGGCCACCCGGCCGGCCATTGAAGAAATCCTGGCCGCCCAGGCCGTAGCCGGGAGCCGGGTCCGGGCCGTCATGGTCCAGGTGAACTCGGCCGCTGCCGATGTTGTGGTCAATCACTTGCAAGCCATCCACCGGGCGACCGGGGCGCAGATCGTGCTCCAGGACTACCCCGTGGCCAGCGGCGTCGCGATCGGCGGCGCCGCTCTGGCCGACGTCGTCAACCGGTGCAGCTTCGTGGTGGCCGTCAAGGCCGAGGCGCCGCCCACCTCGGTGGCGATCGCCCAGCTCACCGCGGCCGTCCAGGTGTCAGTCTTTGGCGGCCTGGGCGGGCAGGGGCTGCTCGACGAACTGGCGGCCGGTGCCGCCGGCGCCATGACCGGCTTTTCCTTCCCCGAAGCATTGGTGGCTTGCGTCAGGGCCTGGCAGTCGGACGGCCACGAGGCTGCGCGGGAGGTACTCGCCCCGTTCCTGCCGCTCATCAACTTTGAACAGCAGGCCAGGATCGCCCTGTCCGTCCGCAAGGAACTGTTCAAAAGCCGCGGACTGATCAAGGAATCCGCCGTCCGGGCACCCGCCGCACCGTTCCCGGAGGTACTCCGCGACGGCGTGGACCGGCACCTGGCCGTCGCCAACCTGGCCCTGGAAAACCTGGCCGCTACCACCGTAGGGAGCATCTGATGGATCTTGGAATTGCCGGCAAGACCGCCTTCGTGGCAGCCTCCACGGGCGGCCTGGGCCTCGCCGTCGCCCGGGCCCTCGCCGCAGATGGCGCCAGGGTCGCCATCACGGGCCGGCGCCGGGAACTGGCCGAGGCCATTGCGGCCGAACTCCCGGGCGCAATCGCCGTCGAAGCAGACCTCAGCACCCCCGACGGCGTTGCCGCCGCCGTCGAGCGGACCGAGCACGAGCTGGGGCCGGTGGACATCCTGGTCCTCAACGGCCCCGGTCCAAAGCCCGGCGCCGCCGCGGCCATGACCGACGACGACCTCACGGCGGCCCTGGAGACACTCGTGCGTCCGCACCACGCACTTGTCTCCCGGATCCTGCCGGGAATGCGCGAACGCCGCTGGGGGAGGGTGCTGGCCATTGGCTCCTCCGGCATCGTGGCGCCGCTGGCCAACCTGGCCGTCTCCAACACGGGCAGGGCCGCGCTGGCGGCCTACTTGAAGACGCTTGCCGCGGAGGTGGCCCTGGACGCCGTCACCGTGAACCTGCTGCTGCCGGGCCGGATCGGAACCGACAGGGTGGCCGAGCTGGACCAGGCGGCCGCCAAACGGCGCGGCGTCACCGTGACGGACATTGAACGTGAATCCCTCAAGACCATCCCCTCACGCCGCTACGGCAATCCCGAGGAATTTGGCGCGGCCGCGGCGTTTTTGTGCAGCGCGCCCGCCTCCTACATCACCGGCGTCGCCCTGCGGTGCGACGGCGGCCTCATCCGCAGCCTCTAGTTTTTGTCCACACAACACTAAGGACCATCATGACTTCCACAGCTTTCGCCACCTCCTCCGATGCCGATGTCCTCGGCGCACCCACTGCCCAGCACCTCATCAACGGCCAATGGTCCGGTGACGCCGACGCCACCCGCATGAATCCTGCGCGCTTGCACGAAATTGCGGCCCACTCGCCCCGTGGCGGGGCCGGCGAAGTGGACGCGGCCATCACCGCAGCCGTGCGGGCGCAACCGGCCTGGGCCGAACTTCCGGCACCTGCCCGCGGCGCCATCCTCATCACCGCCGCCGGCCTGTTGGAGGACCGTGGGGAATCCGTGGCGGCGGACCTGGTCCGGGAAGAAGGCAAGACGCTCGTGGAGGCAAGGGGTGAGGTGAAACGGGCCGTGGATGTGTTGCGCTTCTTTGGTTCCCTCGGCTGGGCGCCCACGGGTGATGTCCTGCCCAGCGGCACCCCAGGCACCACCATCACCACGCGGCGCGAAGCCATGGGAGTCTTTGCGCTCATCACGCCCTGGAACTTCCCCTTGGCCATCCCGGCATGGAAGGCCGCGCCCGCGTTGATCTCCGGCAACGCCGTGATCCTCAAGCCGGCCGAGCTGACCCCGCTGTCCGCAACCCACCTGGCCCGCGCCCTGCACGACGCCGGGCTCCCCGCGGGGGTCTTAAACGTGGTCCACGGCAAGGGCAAGGTGGTGGGCGACGCCCTGGCCCGCGACCCGCGCATCGCCGGGCTGTCATTCACCGGCTCCACCGCGGTGGGCCTGGGGTTGGCGGAAGTATTGAACGCCCGCCGGGCACGGGTCCAGCTGGAAATGGGCGGCAAGAACGCCGTCCTGGTCCTGGACGACGCCGACGCCGCCGCGGCAGCGCAGGTGGTCGCTGCCGGCGCCTTCGGGCTGACCGGGCAGGCGTGCACGGCGACATCACGGGTGTACGTCACCCCCGGTGTGAGGGAGGCTTTCCTGACAGAACTGGTGTCGGCCGCGGCCGCCTATGTTCCAGGTGACGGGCTGGCCCCCGGCGTGCGCCTGGGCGCCGTGGTCAGTGGCGCGCAATTCGAGCAGGACGCCGCTGCCGTGCGCGGCGCCGTCGAACGCGGCGGCAAGCTGCTCCATGGCTCCGTCGATCCGGACTCCTCGGAGGGGTACTTCTTCGCCCCCGTGGTCCTTGCAGGCCTCTCCAACGACGACCCGGCCGTGACCGACGAGATCTTCGGCCCGATTGTCGCCGTCGTCGAGGTCGCCGACTATGAGGCCGGGCTGGCGGCCGTGAACAACTCCCGCTACGGGCTGACGGCCGGCATCTGCACCGACAGCCTGCAACGCTCCACGGACTTTGCCGCCCGCGTGCAGGCCGGCGTCGTGAAGGTCAACCGCCCAACCTCGGGGCTGGACTTGAACGTGCCGTTTGGCGGGGTCAAGGACTCCTCCACCAACACCTTCCGCGAGCAGGGCCGCACGGCGCTGGACTTCTACACCTGGGGGAAGACCGTCTACACCGGGGTGTAGCCCGGCACACCCGATAACAAGGCGCAGGCCCCCCGTGGGCCCTGCGCCTTGTTGTTTAAGCGACCGGGAGGGCACTTCATGCGGCAAACGGCACCTGTTATCCACAATCCGGCACTGACCCGTTGTTTGGCCGCAAGCCGCGGCCATACGGTCGGGGAAATAGCCGTTGCAGCACATGCCGTCACGAACGAAGGAGCGGACTCATGTCGACGCAGTCATCCCTGCCGGAGCAGCCAGGCCCGACGCCGGCGCAACCGCATCTGGACCACCCGCACCATGCGACCCAGGCAGGCGCGGCTGGAAAACCGAAAGCAAGGCGGATGCTCCCGTAGATCATCGGCGGTTCAGTGGCCGGGTCCGCTGCGTTCACCGCCGCGCTCGCCGTTGTCCTGGCGCTGCTGGCGGGCCCGCCGGTCACGCCGCAACCGACAACCCTTTCCGCGACCCGGGAGGCCGTGTATGAAGGATCATCCAAACCCCGGGGATTTGTCACCACGGAGAAGATCCACGACCGCATCGACATTGGGCTGCGAGGCCAGCTGGAGGCGTCTGAGGTGCAACTGATCTATATGCGAGGAACATCAGGCTTTGGCTGTGTATCAAAATTCGCCTACACCAGGACTCCCGCCATCGTGGAAAGGGGCGGCCTGTACGGCTTCAGCTACGGATATACCTGTGTGTCTTTTGAAGGCCCCATCGAAGGCGAATACCTTGTAGGCATAGACGCCACCGGAGTGGCCCACCGCCTGACGGTGGAGGCGACCGCTAAGGAATGGGCGGTCCACAAGGCGGCCCTGGAATCCATAGTGCCGTCCCTCAAGCCGCTCGCCTAGATCTCGTGGATCAAGTCCGCAACCGAGCCCAGCGCCTGGTCGGGGCGGAACGGGTAGGCGTCAATGTCCTCGGGCTGGGTGATCCCGGTGAACACCAGCACGGTGTGCAGCCCGGCCTCCATGCCGGCGATGATGTCGGTGTCCATGCGGTCACCGATCATGGCGGTGGTTTCCGAATGGGCCTGGATCCGGTTCATGGCGGAACGGAACATCATGGGATTCGGTTTGCCCACAATGTATGGCTCGCGACCGGTCGCCTTGGTGATCAGCGCGGCAATGGCTCCGGTGGCCGGCATGGGGCCCTCGGGTGAGGGGCCGGTGGCGTCCGGGTTCGTGGCGATGAACCGGGCCCCTTCAGCGATGAGCCGGATGGCCCGCGTGATCGCCTCAAACGAGTAGGTGCGGGTCTCGCCCAACACCACATAGTCGGGGTTCTGGTCGGTGAGGATGAAGCCCGCCTCGTGCAACGCCGTCGTCAGCCCGGCCTCGCCGATAACAAACGCGCGCCCGTGCGGCATCTGTGACTTCAGGAACTGGGCGGTGGCCAGCGCGGAGGTCCAGAGGTTTTCCTCCGGAATCTCCAGCCCGGAGGCGCGCAGCCTGGCGGCAAGGTCCCGCGGGGTGAAGATGGAGTTGTTCGTGAGCACCAGGAAGCGTCTGGACGTGTCCACCCAGCGCTGGATCAGCTCTGCGGCGCCGGGTACGGCCTGGTTCTCGTGGACCAGCACCCCGTCCATGTCGGTCAGCCAGCATTCGATGTCGGCGGGCTTGCGGTGGTTCAGCTTGCTCAAGGTGACTCCTCGCGGCGAGTTGGTGCGTGGCCTCCAGTCTGTCAGATGCGCCGGGTTTCGCACCCGCTTTGGGTAAAAAGTGCTCCGGCAGGTGAGCGGCTAAAGTTGAACGGTGAGCAATTCCGGCAATACCCCAGAGACCGACGCGCCCGAGCACCCCGAACTCCACCACCCCGAACTCCACCACGAAGTGGGCGTGGGCCCGTGGGAAGGCGAATTGCCGCAGGGGGACCACTGGGACCCTGAATTGCTGGCCGACGGTGACCGGCGCAACGTCCTTGACCAGTACAGGTACTGGAAGATGGATGCCATCATCGCCGAGCTGGACACGCGCCGCCACGACTTCCACATCGCCATTGAGAACTGGCAGCACGACATGAACATCGGCACAGTGGTACGCACGGCAAATGCGTTCCTGGCCAAGGAAGTGCACATCATCGGACGACGCCGGTGGAACCGTCGCGGGGCCATGGTCACCGACCGCTACCAGCACGTCCGCCACCACCCCACGGTGGAAGACTTTATGGCGTGGGCCGACGCCGAGGGGCTTGCCGTCATTGGGATCGACATCTTCCCGGATTCGGAAAAACTGGAAACCTACGAGTTGCCGCGCAACTGTGTCCTGGTATTTGGCCAGGAAGGGCCGGGGCTGAGCGAGGAAGTGCATCAGGCCGCGCTGACCACCCTGTCCATTGAACAGTTCGGCTCCACCCGTTCCATCAACGCCGCCTCGGCCGCCGGAATCGCCATGCACGCCTGGATTCGCCGACACGTTTTCAATCAGCACGTGCTCTAAATAAAAAGTCATAGATTCTTCCCAGACCCTAGCCAGCAAAAACACAGCGGGTTTAGGCTCGGCACTGTGCGGGCGCAAAGGGTGCCTGCCCGGTGAAAGATTTCACATGAAAATGAGCACCAGGCCAAGAAGGATTGCCACAAAAATTTTCGCCATGAGTGCGGCCGCCGCCTGCATCGTCGCCTTGGGCGGCACGGTCGCCACCGCCGCCACGCCGGCCGCCGACACCCCGTTCCCGGGTGCTGTCCCCAGCTGGGCCCAAGCGGCCAACAACGAGGGCGCCGCCGCGGCGGACACCACCGTTGAAGGCGAAATCTACTTCCAGCTCCGCGACCTGAAGGGCGCCGAAGCCCTCGCCACCGCCGTTTCCACACCCGGAAACCGCAGCTACGGAAAAACATTGTCACCGTCCCAGTGGATGAACCGGTTTTCCCCCTCCCAAAAGTCCTACGACTCGGTGGTGAAGTACCTCAAATCCCAGGGCCTGGTGATTACCGGTTCGCCGGACAGCCGCTTGTTCGTGGTGTTCCGCGGCACCGTTGACCAGCTGAACGCAGCTTTCGATGCCAAGCTGCACAATTACAGCTTCAAGGGAACATCGCTGGTGGGTCCGTCACAGGCTCCGACACTGCCCAAGAGCGTCTCGACCGGGGTGGCCGGTGTTTCGGTGGACCAGGGAAGTCTGCTCACGCACCCCAATTACGCAACCCCCGGTGATGGGGACCAGTCGTCACCGCAGGCGCGAAGTGCCCGCCCGACAGCCCCAACGGCCCCGACGGCGGCGTGCTCGAACTACTTCGGCCAGTACCAGGACACCGTCCCGGCGGCCTACGGAAAGACAAGCTACCCGACCTACCTGTGTGGCTACACACCCAGCCAAATCCAGTCGGCCTACGGCAGGGCCGCACTGACGCAGGCCGGCCGCGGCCACAGCAACCCGGCGGACGGGCACGGCCAGACGGTCGCGATCATTGACGCCTACGCGTCCCCGACCATGCTCTCCGACATCAACACGTACTCGGCTAAGTATGGTTTGCCGCAGATGAACTCGCGCAGCTACCAGCAGGTGGTGCCCGCGCCGAGCCAGTTCGTCGACCAGGAGCTGTGCGGCGAGCCCAGCGGTTGGCAGCCGGAACAAGCCCTCGACGTGGCGGCCGTTCATGGCACCGCGCCCGGGGCCAACATCCTTTATGTTGGCGGGTTCAACTGTGGTGGTGGGCTGGATGTTGCCATGTCCAAGATCCTCGACCACAAGCTGGCCAACATCGTCAGCAACAGCTACGGCAACGTCGGCGAAGCGCTCCCGGCGGATGTGATTTTTGGCGAGGTCAACATCCAGCTGCAGGCGGCAGGTGAAGGCATCGGCCTGTACTTCTCCAGTGGCGACAACGGGGACGAGGCGGCCGCGCTTGGCTACACTTCGCCGGACTTCCCGGCCAGCTCTCCCTGGGTCACCTCCGTGGGTGGCACCAGCCTCGCCGTGAAGAAGACCGGATCCTACGATTTTGAGACCGGTTGGGGTGCCGTGCGCGACCAGATCGTCGGCGGCGCCTATGTGGCACCGCTGCCCGGTGCCGAATTCCGTGGCGGTGCCGGCGGCGGGGTCAGTGCCGTGTTTGCCCAACCCGCCTACCAAAAGGGTGTCGTGCCAAGCTCGCTGGCCATTGGCCGGAGGGT
Organism: Specibacter sp.; assembly: GCA_049578485.1. GTDB lineage: Bacteria > Actinomycetota > Actinomycetes > Actinomycetales > Micrococcaceae > Specibacter. The sequence continues at coordinate 4,250 of JBAUMA010000086.1, read as the reverse complement.
TTCCCCCGACATTTCCTCACTGGCAGATCCCTACACAGGGTATGTGATCGGCATCAGCCCCATCAACGACGACACCACGCTGACCACCGATCCATTTGGTATCCAAACGTACGGCGGCACCTCGCTGGCGTCGCCCTTGTCGGCCGGGCAAATGGCCGTGGCCCAGCAGGTCAGTGGCAAGACGGTCGGTTTTGCCAACCCGGTCATCTACGCCACCAACCGGCAACAACCGGGGACGTTCACCGATGTACTCTCGCCCCGGACTCAGCAGGCGTTGGCCTTTACCAGCCCCAGCACCGGGAACAAGTACCTCGTCTCGATGAACCTGGACACGTCGCTGCAAACCACCAGGGGCTACGACGACGTAACAGGCATTGGCAGCATGAGTTACCGGTTCGCGCAGGCCATCAGCCGAGGCGGACGGTAAGCACCGGCACCACACCAGCCAGAACGACGACGGGCTCCGGCACCCAAGCCGGGGCCCGTCGTCGTGCCTGGAAAGTCCACCAACTGGGCGCCCGCTTCATCTTCTTCGACACCGTGACGGCAATCGCTAAGATGGGGGTAGCCATGCGGGAGGCGGCCACCTGTGCCAGCCTCTTTCTACCGTTTCGTCCCAAGGAGCTTTAAATGCCCATTGCCACACCGGACAAGTATGCCGAAATGATCGACCGCGCCAAGGCCGGCGGATTCGCCTACCCCGCGGTCAACGTGACCTCCTCCCAGACGCTTAACGCAACCCTCCAGGGCTTCGCCGATGCCGGCACCGACGGCATCATCCAGGTTTCCACCGGTGGCGGCGCCTACTGGTCCGGCGCCGGCGTGAAGGACATGGTGGCCGGCTCGCTCGGCTTCGCCGCGTTCGCCCGCGAAGTTGCCAAGAACTACCCCATCAACGTGGCCCTGCACACCGACCACTGCCCCAAGGACAAGCTGGACGGCTTTGTACTGCCCCTGCTGGAAGCCTCCGAGCGTGAAGTTGCCGCCGGCCGCGACCCGATCTTCAACTCCCACATGTGGGACGGCTCGGCTGAAACCCTCGAGGAAAACCTGCGCATCGGCCGCGAACTGCTGGCCCGCACCTCCGCAGCCCACATCATTCTTGAAGTAGAGATTGGTGCTGTCGGCGGCGAGGAAGACGGCGTGGAGAACGCCATCAACGACAAGCTGTACTCCACGGTTGCCGATGGCCTGGCCACGGTTGAGGCCCTGGGCTCCGGCGAGAACGGCCGCTACATCACGGCCCTGACGTTCGGCAACGTGCACGGCGTGTACAAGCCGGGCAACGTGAAGCTGCGCCCGGAGATCCTCAAGGACATCCAGGCGCAGGTGGGCGCCAAGCTGGGCAAGGCCAACCCGTTTGACCTCGTCTTCCACGGCGGCTCCGGCTCCTCCGAGCAGGAAATCCGCGACGCCGTCTCCTACGGTGTCATCAAGATGAACATCGACACCGACACCCAGTACGCGTTCACCCGCCCCGTGGCCGGGCACATGCTGTCCAACTACGACGGCGTGCTGAAGGTTGACGGTGAAGTGGGCAACAAGAAGCTTTACGATCCCCGCGTCTGGGGTGCCTCGGCCGAAAAGGGCCTGGCCGCACGCGTTGTGGAAGCCGCACAGCAGCTCGGCTCCGCAGGCAAGACCTTCGCGTAATGAGCGACGAATTCCGCCGGAACCTGCTGGGGCCCGAGCCCACGCTGCTCCCGGCCGAAGAAGAGATTGACGCGCGCCTGGCCGCGGGGGATGAGGCAGTCGATTTGGCGGCCAAGAACCCCACGTCATCGCTGTTGTGGGCCATCCTGGCCGATGAGGCATATGCGGAGGGCCGCACGATCGAGTCCTACGCCTACGCCCGCACCGGCTACCACCGCGGACTGGACGCCCTGCGCCGCAACGGCTGGAAGGGCACCGGTTCCGTCCCGTACTCGCACGAGGGCAACCGCGGATTCCTGCGTGCGCTCTACGCGCTGGGCCGGGCGGCAGGTGCCATCGGCGAATCCGACGAGGCCGCCCGCATTGCCACGTTTTTGAACGACTCCGATCCCTTGGCAACAGCCGCGATCGAAGCCGCACTCTAGAACGGCAAACTGACCCGCAGTAGTGGTCCAAAAACTTCCCCAAAACGGGATTTTTCAACCACTATTGCGGGTCAGCTGTTTAAACTGTTAGGCGCGGACCGCGTGCTGGATGTGGCGGGTGTCGAAGTTGGCCGTCTCCGGCGGCGCCGTGGGCCCGCCATCGACGACGGCGGCGGCCACGTCCATCTCAAAGGTGCACTCGGGCAGGATGCCGGCCAGCGTGATCGCCGGGTTTTGCGCCAGCACCGGAACCATCAGCTCGCGGGACTGGTCCAGGAACACGGAGCCTGCTTCCTGCAGGCGGGCGCTTTGGTACACCAAATGGACGGGATCCTCTTGGCGTTCCAGGGAAGTGACAGCGGCAACCAAGCGCGCATGATGATCCGCAGCCAGTGTTGACACGACCAGATCGGCCCCTTTTACTCCGGCCAGTGCCGACTTTATGGCCGCTGCCAAGGGCACCAACTCCTGCCTGGCAAAATCCGCCAGCTTGGCATATTCGGCTTGTGCCCGGTCGTCTCCCCGAGGTTTGCTCGCGGCCACCAATACGTTTTCAGCCAACACGCTGAGCAGGCCACCCGCTTCCGAAAGGCGCGAGTTTGTTTCGTCCAATGCAACGGCTTCGGCAGTTGAGGACGCGAGTACCAAGTTGTTCACGGCTGAGACCTTCCGTGTAGTGCCACGCTATAGAATTTGTACCCTTTCATTAATACAATAAATTCCGTGGAAAATATAGATTTGGAGACCCATAAACGCGGCCCAAAACCTGGGTCAACATCTCCCGTTGCGCCGATCTCCAAGGCCCGCGCAGGCGTCCTGGACCGCCTCCGGGCCGCTCACGGCCCTTTGGGCGTTGAGGAGTTGGCTGCCAAGTCCGGCCAACACGTCAATACGGTCCGCGAACACCTTGACGCTCTTCAGGTGGCGGGCCTTGCCACCCGGACGAAGGCATCCCGTGCGGGCCGTGGCCGCCCGGCCACCCTCTATGCCGCGGCCAGGCATGATCCCGCACCTGCCAGCTATGCGGCCCTGGTCGCCGCACTGGCCAACCACATCACCGCCACCAGCGATGAACCCGCCGCTGCGGCCGAGTCGGCGGGTCGCCAGTGGGCGCAGTCCCTGATCCCGCCCGCCCCGTCCGACGCCGGCCGCCCTGCGGGGGCGCCGATTCCACCAGAGTCCGTGCAGCTGAAGGCCCGCCTGGGCGTGGCTGCCACCTTGCGGGAGTCCGGGTTCGGTGTGGTTGGCAATGCCGATGCCACGGAACTCACCGTGACCACCTGCCCCATCCTCGCCGCGGCACGGAAGAACCCCGACGTGGTGTGCACCGTTCACCTGGGGCTGGCCAAGGGACTGCTGGAAGGACGCGGCGTGCCCTCTGAAGATGCCACCCTGGAGCCCTTTGCCGTCCCTGGCGGGTGCAGGCTCAGCCTCCCGGTTGCCGGGCCGGGACAAAGGGCGTTGGTGGGGCAAAAGCTCGACGGCGGGCTCGGCGTCGGGCATGATTCGGGTATGGAGAAACTCATACCGTCGGCCGCCGCCGTCGCAGCCTTTGATGCGTTGGCCGCCGACGTTGAAAATGCCGGCGTCACGGTGGGAAAGATGTTTGGTGCCACCTCGCTCATGGCGGGCAGCAAGGCCATCGGTTGCCTGCACGGCGACGGAATCGCGTTCAAGCTGGGCCGCGAGAGCGCGGGGCACGCAGCGGCGCTCGCCCTTCCCGGCGCCGCCCTCTTCGACCCTTCCGGAATGAACCGCCCCTTCAAGGACTGGGTGGTGGTGCCGCTGGGTTCGGCGCCCCAGTGGCCGGAACTGGCGGATGCAGCCCTGGCGGCCCTTGCCGGCTGAGGCATTCGGGCCGGTGCCCCCAGCGTGCCAAGGTGCATGCGCCACGTCGTTCCGGTAAACTTAGGACGCAAGACCCCCTTGATCGCCTGCCAGGCTACAGCAACGCTGGAGTTGGCAAGCGGTATGCAAGGGGCATTTTCGTGTCCGGACGGTGTACGGCGGAACAACCGCTGAATGATGCACTGCCCGGCTCAACTTATGAGCAAGGGGGAGGATCCCATGCCAGCAATCGTGATCGTCGGCGCCCAGTGGGGCGACGAGGGCAAGGGCAAGGCCACTGATCTTTTGGGTGGTTTGGTCGACTATGTGGTGAAGCCCAACGGC
>JBAUMA010000085.1:0-2621 GCA_049578485.1 Specibacter sp. | reverse complement strand
ACGTTGGCAATCGCGCCGCCGACGTGATAAAGGGGCAGGTCGTTGTAGATCACGTCGTCGGCGGACATGGGCCGGCGTAGGTTGAAAGTGTACTGGGACATCCAGCGGTGGGGCTGTACCACTCCCTTGGGCGCTCCGGTGGTGCCGGAGGTGTAGACGACATTCGCAGCGTCATCGAAGGCGATCTCCACCTCTGGCCGGTCGGCCGGGGCGGTCAGCGCATCCCACCCAACCCTGGAGAATCGGGCATGGATGGGTACGGGCTCGGCCACGTGGTCGTGGGCACTGGCCGGAGGCATGTAGAGCACGACGGCGGGCACGTGCTTCAGGTCATCGGCCACCTGGTTGACCGCAGGCAGCAGACGAGGGTCGGTCACCAGCACCCGGGGACGGCTGTCGTCGAGCTGGTAGGCCAGCAGCGATCCGGTCAGGCTGAAGTTCACCGGCGCGTACACGGCACCGGCTTTCCAGGCCCCGAACATGATGAGCGCGGAGGCCAGAGGGTTGGTGGTGAACACACTGATCCCGTCACCCTTGGCCACCCCGTGCGCGGCGAGGTTGCCGGCGATGGCGTCGGTGACCGCCCCGAACTGGCCGTAGGTGTAAGTGATGTCGTCCTCACCGTAGTGCACGAAGACGCGATCAGGGGTGGTTCTGGCCCAGTGGTCGAGCCGTTCTGTCACCAGCTCACCTTCATCGGTGAGCAGCGCCGTCAGGGAATCAACGTCATGGGTGGCCGGTGTCATCATAATGTTTTTCTCCATGTTCCAAAGGGCTGTGCTGGTATCCCGCTCACGGGCGGGTGCCGAACGAGGGCGGCCCGATCAGCTCGGGCAGGCGACGATACGCATCCCGAACCCAGCCGCAGAGCAAGTGGCGGCTTTCGCGCGGGTCGATGATGTCCTGGACACCGAAGTGCTCAGCCGTGTGGAAGGGTGAGCTTACGGCCTGCATCTCGGCTTCGAGCCGGGCAAGTTCGGCCGCGGGATCTGCGGCGGACGCGAGCTGGGCCCGGAAGGCGGCCTCGATACCGCCGCGTGAGGGCAGCGAACCCCAGTCTCCGGAGGGCCAGGCCCAGCTGCGGTTGGCGCGATGCCGGTTAATGATCCCTGCCCCTCCCACTCCGTATACACGACGGACGATCAGCTCGACCTGAGGCACCCGCGCCTGGTACACAGCGCTGATCGCGCGTGCTCCGTGGCGAATGGTGGCGGCGCGTTCGGCGGCGGTTCCGATGCTCATGCCGGCCTGGTCGGTGAGACTGACTAAAGGCAGATGGAATGTCTCGCACAGATCCACGAGACGGGTGATTGCCAGCGAGCCCTCTGCGGAGAGTGTCATGCCACGGGATGGGTCGGCGGCGATCACACCGACGGGGTGGCCGTTCAGGCGGGCGAGACCGGTGAAGGTGCCGCCGCCGTACTCGGCGTAGGGCAGGACCGATCCGGCGTCGAACACAGCGTCCAAAATGGTTTGCAGATGGTATGTGCGGCGTGGGTTGCGTGGAACCACGCTGAGCAGGGCATCCTCCCGGCGGTCTGCCGGATCCTCGGACACGATGATCGGCGGCAACTCAAAGACGCTGCCCGGCAGGTAGGACAGGAATCTGCGGATCAGCTCGAGAGCCGCCCGCTCATCGGGGACTATGCGTTCGACGACGCCGTTGGCGCGATGAATCTCGGCGCCGCCGAGCTCCTCCTTGGTGAGCCGCTCCCCTGTGGCCTCGAGCACCACCGGTGGCCCGGCAGTGAAGACTTGAGACTGGGCCTCGACCATCAGCGAAAGGTGCGACATCACGAGGCGTGCCGCGCCCAGTCCGACGGTCGGGCCTAGTGCGGCGGCCACGACCGGGACAAGCGAAAGATTTTCGACCACCGCATCCCAGGCGGGGTTGACTGGTATGTAGGTGTATCCGGCATCAATGGCCATCTTCACCGACCCGCCGCCGCTGGCCCCATCGAGCAGGCGCACCATCGGCAAGCGCATCTCCCGGGCGTACTGCTCGGCGAAGACCTGCTTGGCATGAATGGCGGCGTCACCGGCGCCACCGCGGAGGCTGAAGTCGTCCACGCCGAGCACCGCTGTGCGTCCGTCCAGTGTGGCCGTCCCGGTAACAAAGTTCGCGGGCGTGAAGCCTGACTCGGTGCTGAACCCGGCCAGCAGCCCAATTTCGGTGAATGACCCAGGATCGGCCAATGCCGCGATCCGTTGGCGGGCGTCGAGCTTGCCCGCCTCGTGCTGCCGGGCGACCTTCTCGGGCCCGCCCATCTGCAGGGCGGCCTCGTGCCGTCGCTTGATTTCGGCGACCTCGGCCAACCAATCGTCATCCTCCTCCCCGGCGTTGCCGGGGGTGCCGGCAGGCAGGTGGGCGTCGTCGACGGCCTCCGTCTGTTGCCCGTAGGCCAGCACCGATCCGGCCTCGACGATATCGCCGACCCTGACCGTGACCTTTTCGATGCGCAGACTGGTGCTTGTGAGAACCGGCTGCTCCATTTTCATCGCCTCGATGACGGCTATGGTGCCCTGGTTCGGCACAAGGTCGCCCGGTTCGACGGCGAGTCCCACGATCACTCCTGGACCGTGGGCGAGAACCGCGACCGACCGTTCGGGAACCTTCACGG
>JBAUMA010000084.1:0-1760 GCA_049578485.1 Specibacter sp. | reverse complement strand
GCAAGGTGATGACCATTGCCACGAGCACAGATCCCAGGAAAGCACCGAGCATTAGCCAGGTGATCATGGGGTCGTGCCTGCGGGTCATCTTGAAGATTTCCACCATTTGCTTGACGCGGCCCTGCTTTTTGGGCTTTGCGGAGGCACCCTCTTTGGGGCGGCGGGAGAACAAGGAACGCTTGGGCTTTGCAGCGGCGTTATCAGCGGGATCAGTGGTTTTGGCCATAGTGCATCAATTCTAGCTGGTTTTGACGCTTATTACGCGCCGGGGATGAGTGAGGCTGCTTCTTGGCGGGTATGGCCGGAGTCTTCGATGCCTTCGGCGATGTGGGCCAGGTGTGCAGGAATGTCCCGCCCCTTTTTCCGCATCGCCGTAGCCCAGAGCCGGCCAGCCCGATACGAGGGTCGCACCAACGGTCCACTCATGACACCGAGGAAACCGATTTCCTCAGCCTCCTGATTCAACTCCAAGAACTCCTCCGGCTTGACCCAACGATCCACCGGCAAATGCCGCTCCGAGGGACGCAAATACTGGGTGATGGTAATCAAGTCAGTACCCGCAGCCTGCAAATCCTGCAGCGCAACAGAAATTTCCGCCCGCGTCTCACCCATCCCCAGAATCAGGTTCGACTTCGTCACCATCCCCGCATCCCGGCCCTGCGAAATCACATCCAAGGACCTCTCATAACGAAACGCCGGACGAATCCGCTTAAAAATACGCGGCACCGTCTCCACATTGTGCGCAAACACCTCAGGCATCGACTCACAAATCGCCGCAATGTTCTCCGGCTTCCCCGAAAAGTCCGGAATCAACAACTCCACCCCCGTATTCGGGTTCAACTCATGAATCTTGCGCACCGTCTCGGCATACAACCACACACCCTCATCAGCCAGATCATCCCGAGCCACCCCCGTCACCGTCGCATAACGAAGATTCATCTTCACCACCGAACGAGCCACCTTCGTCGGCTCGAACCGGTCGATCGGCGACGGCTTGCCCGTATCAATCTGACAAAAATCACACCGCCGAGTGCACTCCGAACCACCAATCAAAAACGTCGCCTCCCGATCCTCCCAACACTCAAAAATGTTAGGACAACCAGCCTCCTCACACACCGTATGCAAACCCTGGCCCTTCACCAGATTCTTCATCGCAATGTACTCAGAACCCATGGAGACTTTCGCCTTCATCCACTCCGGCTTACGCTCCACCGGAACCGCAGCATTCCGCTGCTCAACCCGCAACAACTTCCGACCCTCAGGCGCCAACGTCACTTCAATACTCCTTTGTACTAAGTTTGCTCATGCGCTGAACTCAGGGCGAGTCTGGCGCATGGGGCGCTCTGCGCCAGACTCAGTGCGAATCCGGCGCAGGGCGTTCATTATTGGGGGCGTGTCAGCACTCCACGACGTTGACGGCGAGGCCGCCCATGGCCGTTTCCTTGTATTTGGCTGACATGTCCTTGCCGGTTTCACGCATGGTGATGATGACCTCATCGAGTGAGACCCGGTGCGTGCCGTCGCCCCACAGCGCCATCTTGGCGGCGTTGATGGCCTTCGCGGCCGCAATCGCATTGCGTTCGATGCAGGGAATCTGCACAAGCCCGCCGATCGGATCACAGGTCAAACCCAAGTTGTGTTCCATGGCGATCTCGGCGGCATTTTCAACCTGTGCGGGCGTCCCGCCCATAATCTCCGCCAAGCCTGCTGCGGCCATGGACGACGCCGAACCAACCTCGCCCTGGCAGCCGACTTCGGCC
>JBAUMA010000083.1:0-4917 GCA_049578485.1 Specibacter sp. | reverse complement strand
GCCGCCGCGTGGGCCGAGCTCCGGGAGCTTGGCCTGTCCCCCGCCCTTGGCGAGGTGAACGAACAGTGGATGGGCGCCGTCGCCCTGGCCCTGCGGGCACCCATCACCGTCACGGCCCGGGCGACGTACAACGGGGTCAGCACCACCAGCGTCCTGGGGCTGGCCGGCGGGCGCGGCATCGCCGTCCACCAACGGCACCTCTCGGAGTTCACCGGCACGGCAACCGTGCTCACCGGCAGCGAGGACAGCCTGGAAGTCACGCTTTTTAACGAGGAAAATCTGTGGGGCGCCGTCCGGCGGCTCCTGCCTCCGTTGGAGGCCGTTCGGGCACCGGCAAAGGCCGCGCCCCTGGACTCGGTGCCGTCGGCCGTGCTCGGGGCGGAGACGGACTTGGGCGCATTGGGCGGACCCGTGGGCGCCCTGCTGGCCGGCGAGGACGCCGCTGTGGCGCTCAGCGTTGTCACCGCCCCCGAAGGATTGCCCGGCCGGATCCGGGCCGGCATGTGGAGCGTGAAGGACGGCCATTTGTATTCGGTGCGGACATCCAGGGGCGGCACGGCCGCTGAACTGGCCATTACCGAGGTGCCCGCCGGGCACATCGCCAACGAACTCATCTTTGCCGTGGCGGGCGCCCACGACGCCCTTGGGTCCGGCTCGACGGCGAGCCCCACGGAGCCCGGACTGTGAGCGGGGAGATGCTCGGCCTGGATCCGCAGGACTGCGCGGAGCTGGTCAAACTGTTGAAAAGTTCGGCCCGCCAGCTCGAGCAGACAAGCCTCGCCTTGAATCAGACGGTGGCCCGCACCCAATGGCAGGGACAGGACAGCCACCAGTTCCGCGCCACATGGCCGGCCCATCGCCAAAGCCTGCGGCACACCGCCAAAGCCCTTGAAGACACCGCCTCGGTGGTGGTGCGCAACATCACCGAGCAGGAACACGCCAGCGCCGTCGAGGGGAACGGCGGCGGTCTGTTGGACAAGATGTTCGCCGGCGCCAAGGGCCTCTGGGACGACGTCACCGACAGCGTGGATGGGGGCCTGGGCGCCGTCAAGGACGGTCTCGGCTGGGCCGGGCACCTAATTCAAGGGAATCTTTCCCAGGCCGGCGGCACCCTCGCCACCAACCTGGCCCACCTTGGATCGATGGCCGGGGACATGTTGACGGGAAACCCGCCTTCCATGGCCGGGCTCGGAGCCCAGTTGTTTCTGACCGCGGGCTCGGCGTCCAGCTTCCTCATCGCGGCGCAAACGGGCGGCCTGATGAATTTACACCTCTTCGATGACGGTTCCCCCAAGGTTGGCGACCCCGTAGCCGTCACCAAGGGCTCAGCCCGTCGGGTGCAACTGCCCACCTCCGCCGCCGCAATCTTTGGCAGCGTTGAGGATGCCTATGCCATGGGCCACGAGCCGGGAACCTCGGATGGGGACATCCGGATCGTGAAAGTGGAGCAGCCCGTCGGCACCGCCTCGTATATCGTGACCATTCCCGGCACCGAGCAATGGGTTCCGAACGGCTCGGGGCAGGCACGCGACCTCACGAGCAACCTGATGCTGGTGGCGGGGCAATCCACCACGGCGCAAAGGGACGTCGTCCTGGCCATGGAAAAGGCGGGCATCCCGCCCGGGGCGCCCGTGATGCTGGCCGGGCACAGCCAGGGTGGCATGCTGGCGGGCCAGCTGGGATCGGATGCGGGCTTCCTGGCAAAGTTCAACGTCACCAACATCATGACGGTGGGCTCCCCCATCGACGTCAACGCCATCGACCCGGGCATCAAGGTCCTGGCGGCGCAGCACGACGGCGACCTTGTGCCCAAGCTTGACCTGGGCGGTGTGGACACCGGGCTCCACATGCCGGCGCCACCGCCCAACGTTTCCGTGGTCTCCATGGATGACCCGCCCCGTGATGTTCTGGGCAACGTGCTGCACTACGCGCCGTCGCCGCTGGGCAATGTGGTGCAGGATGTCCGGGACATCGGGAACAACCACGCCACGGAGATTTACAAGGCGGATCTGGCCAACACGGACAAGTACCCCGGCGTTGCCTCCTACGAAAACGACCCGTCGATGGTTGCGTTCCTCAGCAACGATCCCTCCAAGGTCAGTGCGGTGGATATCAATGTGGGCCGGAAATAACGAAGAATGGACGTCATGACGCGAAGGCTTAGTATTGTTCTCCTTATGGGACTCATTGCCGCATTGCTTGGAGGGTGCGGCGGCAGCGCTGGATCGGGTGTGGCCAAGGATATAAACACAGCCCTGCTCCAGGTGCCCGGGGTAACCACGGCCAACACCAGGTTCCTTAACACGCCCGGCATGAGTTCAAGCTTCAGTGTGCGGATCACGGCCGCGCCGGATGCCAGCCTGAAAACCGTCCTGGGTGACTCGCTGCGCGCCTTTGCAGACTCCTCCGGTTCCACCAAGGGGACCATCTCAGTGGCGTTTTATGTTTTCGTCGACGGGGCCGAGGACGACGGGGTCGGCCCGGACGCCCTGGGGTTGCCTGTCACACCCAATGTTGACGACATCCGGCAGTACACCGACTCGCACCAATAGTCAGCGCGGCGCCAACCTCACCCCATGACTCAGCCCGAGGTGAGGACGCAGAATTCGTTGCCCTCGGTGTCGGCCAGGCACACCCAAGGCACCTCACCTTGTCCGACGTCGGCCTCGCTGGCGCCCAGGGCCCGCAGCCGGGCAACTTCCGCCGCCTGGTCATCGTTTGGGTACGGCATCAGATCCAGATGGACACGGCCCGACACGATGTTCGCGTTGGGCGTGCGGCGGAATTCCAAATACGGCCCGACACCCGTGGCCGCACGCAGCCGCGCATGATCGCCGGTCACCTCATGCAGGGTCCAGTCCGTCGCAGCGCCCCAGAACCGGGCCATGGCCCGCGGATCCGTACATCCAACCACCACAGCGGCGATCGGCCCGGTGTCACGGTAGATCGGCCGGGGCTCCAGGACGAGGAAATGGTTGCCTTCGGGGTCGGCCAGCTCCCTCCACGGCACCTCGCACCGCACCTCGTCGGCAGGCGTCGCACCAAGATCCAACAACTGCGCCACCAGTTCGTCCTGATGGGCCGATGACGTGGTGGCAAGCTCGAGATGCACGCGGTAGTGCACGGTCTCGGGGTCCGGGACGGTGACCACATCAATGCAGACGGCCAACGGGTCCGGCCACACGAAGTCCACGGGTTCAACGTTGCTCACCCCGGGTCCTTCGCTGGAAACACCCCAGCCCAGGGCGTCCGCCCAAAACTGCCCGAGCGCGGCGTCATTCCCCGCTTTGAAATTAACTTGAACGAGTCGCAGTGCCATACCACCCGATCCTATCCCCCGGCGATTCCCACCATCGGTGGCGCGACCCGGTCGCGGGCATCACCCCACACGCCCCGGATGCGTGTAGACGTTCATGGACGTGCCGCGGCTAAATCCCACCAGGGTCAGCCCGGCCTCCCGGGCCAGCTCCACGGCCAGGGACGACGGCGCACTCACGGCCGCGAGCAACGGCACCCCCGCCATCGCCGCCTTTTGCACGAGTTCAAACGAGGCCCGCCCGGACACCTGCAGGATCGCGTTGCCCAGCGGCAGCCCTTTGTCACGGAACGCCGCCCCAATGACCTTGTCCACGGCGTTGTGGCGCCCCACGTCCTCGCGCAGGCTCAGCAGCTCCCCGTCGGGGGCAAACAGGCCCGCCGCGTGGACGCCGCCGGTCTTTTCAAACAATTTCTGCTGCTCCCGCAGGGCCTCGGGCAGTTCGGCCAGCACGGCGGCCTCGATCAACGGCTCGTCGGCCAGGGCGCTGAGGGCAAAGTGCGAGGACTTCCGCACCGCGTCGATGGACGCCGTGCCGCAGATCCCGCAGGCGCTCGTGGTGGTCACATGGCGTTGGGCGGCCGCCGTCGGCAGGGCCACATCGGGGCGCAGCTGCGCCTCCACCACGTTGAAGGTCTGCTGGCCGTTTTCATCCTCCCCCGCGCAGAACCGCAGCGAAATCAACTGCGCCGGTTCAAAGATGATGCCTTCGGACACCAGAAAACCGGCCACGAGGTCGAAGTCGTCCCCGGGAGTGCGCATGCTGACCGTGAAGGACTCGTGGCCCAGCCGAATCTCCAGCGGCTCCTCCGCAGCCAGCGCCTCTTCACGAAGCACCCTGCGGCCATCATGCAAATCGATCTTGATGGCCTTGACCCGGTGGATCAGTCGTCCCATGCAATCCTCCAAAGAAATGAACACGTCTATGATCAGACTAGATCCTCAACGGCGAAGGGACCCATCGTGGCCGGCAAGGCACCCCAGGAAAATATCGATGAACGGCAACTGACGGTTGGCCGCGTAAAAAAGGTGGCCGTGGGCATTCCCGGCATCCTGCACTCCATGGAAGTCTCCCTGGACCAGATGGGGCCGCTGCGCACGGCGCAGACCCTGCTGCGCGTCAATCAAAAGGACGGCTTCGACTGCCCCGGCTGTGCCTGGCCGGAAGGCGACAAGCGACACACCGCCGAGTTCTGCGAGAACGGGGCCAAGGCGGTAGCCGAGGAAGCCACCAAAAGGCGGGTGCCGCCGTCGTTCTTTGCCGAACACTCGGTGCGGGAACTAAGCGATTGGGACGATTTCCGGCTGGGCCAGCAGGGCCGGCTGACCGATCCCATGTTCCTGGCCGAGGGCAGCGACCACTACGTTCCGGTGTCCTGGGAGCGGGCGCTGGGGCTGCTCGCCGACGAGCTCAAGGCCCTGGCAGACCCCAACGAAGCCATTTTCTACACCTCGGGCCGCACCTCCAACGAGGCGGCGTTCCTGTACCAGCTCATGGTGCGCGGGCTCGGCACCAACAACCTGCCGGACTGCTCCAACATGTGCCACGAATCCTCCGGCTCGGCGCTGACGGAGACCATCGGCATCGGCAAGGGCTCGGT
>JBAUMA010000082.1:0-13177 GCA_049578485.1 Specibacter sp. | reverse complement strand
AAACAGGGCTCGTGCTCGACTCCGCGGAGCCCCCTCACGTGTGGCATCAGGAAATCGTGGATGAGTCGATCTCGCCCAACGTTGACGGTGTGATCAACGACTATTTTCTCGTCAGAACTGACCGTTTTGAACCCCAAGGTCTCTGGACCCCGGAAACCCTCCTCAACGAGGGACTCGAAGGTTTCGCTTGGTGGACCGTGGAGGATATCCGCACAGCCAGACGCGCCCAGGTGTTTTCGCCCCGGAATCTTGCAACACTGCTCCCAACAATCACGCCCGACGCCAAAATAACGAGTCCCGTGATGCTGACCACCTAAGGCTTCCCAATCCAGACTCCGCCCGGGCTGGGCTCACAGGTGCGAGGGCCCCGCCGCGTGAGCCCACAGCCCCGAGGGACCCGGAGCGAGCTTGCGAGCTCTGGGAGGGGTTGGGGACTTACGAGTGGTGGGAGCACCTGGGGACTACCCTGTGTGAAATCCGTGCAGTGTGCCTGTGGCCGCCCCGCTGCGTGTCTCCAGCGAGGTGACGGTTCCAGGCACTCGCGCCGATTCCAGCCAGGCCAACAGTTCCGCCACTTGCTCCGGCGGGCCCTCGACGATGATTTCCACCGCTCCGTCGGGCCGGTTGACGGCTGTTCCGGCCAGGCGCAGCCGTTCGGCTTCGCGCGCCGTGAAATAGCGAAAGCCGACACCTTGAACACTGCCACGCGCGACGGCGATGAGTCGGACAGCATCCTGCGCTTGCTCCGCACTGCCCATGGGCCTCTCCCTCCCTTGGCCACATGCTCCCACGAAACGGGCCGGCCATGTGCCGTACCGGGAAAGAATGTCGGTGCACCTTGCTAGATTCAAGTGACCGTACCCGCCCGGAAGGCACTCGACATGTTTTTGCTTGACTCCCCCGCAGGCGGCGCCGCCCGGCTGATCTTCTCGGCGTCGGACTTAGTCGTGGCCAGCGAGTGTGAATACCGCAGCCTGCGGATCCTGGACGAGAAGCTGGGCCGTGCGGACAAGCCCGGATTCCCGCAGGATGCCATGCTACAGCGCGCCTCGGAACTCGGCGATGCCTTCGAACGCAAGATTCTGGCCGGACTCAGGCTCAAGCACGGCGCGTGGGACCCGGCCACCGGTCGCGGGGTCAAGGAGGTTGACCGCGGCCCGCTCAGCTGGTCGGGCCTTGAAGCCAAGCGCGAGGAGACCCTTGAAGCTCTGCGGGGCGGGGCCGACGTCGTCTTCCAGGCCACGTTCTTTGATGGCTCCCTGGTGGGTTTCGCGGACTTCCTGGTCCGCCAGGAAGACAACAGCTACGCGGTGTGGGATACCAAGTTGGCCCGGCATGCGCGGGTCAGCGCCCTGCTCCAGCTCGCCGCCTATGGGGACCAGCTGGAGAAATACGGCATTCCGGTGGCGCCCGTGACCACCCTGGTATTGGGCGACCGCAGCGAAAGCAACCACCCCATGCCGGATCTGCTGCCCGTGTTCCGCGAGCGCCGCGAGAACTTCCTGGCGTTGACGGCCGCGCACCGTGGCCAGCCTCGGCCAGTCCGGTGGCTGCAGGACGGCGTCGGCTATTGCGGCCGCTGCGACTACTGCACCCAACAGGTCCAGGAACACCGGGACTTGTTGCTCGTCAACGGCATGACCGGCTCACAGCGCCGCAAGCTCATGGCACAGGGCATCGCCACGGTCGACGCACTGGCCGACATGCCCGCAAAATCAGCCACCGGCCCGCTGGCAAGGCTCCGCGACCAAGCCCGCATGCAGCTCGGCAAGGAGCCCGTGGACGGCACCGCCCTTGCGGGCACCGACGCTCACCCGGTCAGCTACAAGGTCCTGCGCAACACCGTCAGCCGACTGCCCAAGCCCAGCAACGGGGACATCTTCTTCGACTTTGAGGGGGACCCCCTGTGGCAGGATCCCGACACCGAGAAGTGGGGCATCGAGTACTTGTTCGGCTCCATCGAGGCCCCCGTGCCCCATGCCCCGCCGGGCACCAAGGAGACATTTACGCCGTTTTGGGCGCACTCCAGAACCGGGGAACGGGCCGCATTCGTGGCGTTCCTGGACTATGTGCAGGCCCGCCGCGCAACGCACCCTGACATGCACGTCTACCACTACGCACCCTATGAGAAGTCGGCGCTGCGCAACCTCTCCGTCCTTCACGGAGTGGGCGAGGACACCGTGGACGACTGGCTGCGCACGGGCCTGCTCGTGGACTTGCTGGACACAGTGCGTCAGTCGGTGCGGATCTCAGAGGCCTCGTATTCCATCAAAAAGCTGGAGCCGTTTTACATGCCCGCCGCTCGCGAAGGTGATGTGAAGGATGCCGGCGCCTCCGTGGTTGCCTACGCCCTGTACTGTGCCGCGCGCGACGCCGGCCTGGCCGGGGACACGGCCCAGGCCGCCGAGGCGCGGGAGATTTTGCAATCCATTTCCGACTACAACGAGTACGACTGCCTCTCCACCCTCCGCCTGCGGGACTGGTTGTTGGCCATCGGCGCCGCCACGGTGGCGGAGCGCTGGTCCGCGGGCAGCGGAAAACTGGAGGGCACCGAGGCCAAGGAAAGCGCGTACGAACCCACGGAGGACGAGCTCAAGCTCCAGCAATTCATTGACGCCGTCAGAGGGCAAAATGACCACAAGCCCACCGACGACGAAAACGCCATCGCCATGGTTTCGGCCGCCGCCGGCTACCACCGGCGTGAAGACAAGCAGTTCTGGTGGGGGCACTTTGACCGGCTGGACCGCGCCGTGGACGACTGGCCCGGTGAACGCAACATCTTCGTGGTGCAGTCCGCCGAAGTCCTGGAAGACTGGGCCAAGCCAACGCCGCGTTCCAACGAAGTCCGGACAATTCGGCTGACCGGCGATGCCACCGAGGGCTCCGACTTTCGTCCCGGAACCTCGTGGTTTGGCATGTTTTGTGCGCCCCTGCCGGATGGCTTTGATGAGGCGGCGGCCAGCAGTTTGGGACGGGGCGGCGATTTCAACATCACCATAGTGGAAAACATGTCAGATCCGGCAACCCCGGAACTCACCACACTTGTGGTGAAGGAGAAGGTTTCCAAGAAGATGCCCGCACACAGCCAATTCCCCATGGCGCTGACGCCAGACCAGCCAATCAATTCCAAGTCACTCAAGGCGGCACTCGCGGCCCTGGCCAACACCGTTGGCAGCAACTTGCCGCATCTTCCCAAGCATCCGGGCATTGAAATCCTACGCAAGGCCATGCCCAGGTTGGACGACGGCGCCGCCCTGCCGTCCGCCGTCGAACCCTCCGACGGGCACAGCCTGCAACAAGCGGACTATGTTGGCGCCATCACCTCAGCGGTGCGCCGGCTGGACCACTCGTACCTGGCCGTGCAGGGCCCGCCAGGCACCGGCAAAACGCATGTGGGTTCGCACGTGATTGCCAATTTGGTGGCCGAGGGCTGGAAAGTGGGCGTGGTGGGGCAGTCGCACGCAGTGGTGGAAAACATGCTCCGGGCCGCCATTGAAAAGGCCGGCGTGGACCCTCATCGGGTGGGCAAGAAGTTGGCAGCCAAGCACGAGGTGCCGTGGGAGATCACAGACGACAAGCAGTTTGGCAGACTGCTGGGATCGGCTGACGGCGCGCTGATTGGTGGCACGGCCTGGACCATGACAGGGGCCAATATTCCGGCCGGGTCCCTTGACCTGCTGGTCATCGACGAGGCCGGGCAGTATTCGCTGGCCAACACGCTGGCCGTTGCGCAGTCCACCAAACGGTTGCTTTTGTTGGGCGATCCGCAGCAGCTGCCGCAGGTCACGCAGGGGTCCCACCCTGAACCGGTGGACGAGTCGGCACTGGGCTGGCTGTCCGCGGGCCATGCCACACTGCCCCCTGAATTGGGCTATTTCCTGGCAGATTCTTGGCGCATGCACCCTGACTTATGTGCCGCAGTGTCCCATTTGAGCTACGAGGGCCGGCTGGAATCCGCACCCGCCGCGTCGCTGCGACATCTGGCGGGAAAGCCCTCCGGCGTGGAAACCGTGCTGGTGGCGCAGGCTGCGGACGGCGCCAACGTTCAGTCCTCACCCGAGGAGGCGGCCGAGGTCGTCGCACAGGCCAAGGCGCACCTGGGGCTGCTGTGGACGCCGGGCCCCGACGCCGGGCCGCGTCCGCTGGCGCAGGAGGACATTCTGGTGGTGGCCGCCTACAACGCCCAAGTCCACCTGGTACGCGGCACGCTGGATGCAGCCGGTCTCACGGGCGTGAAGGTGGGCACGGTGGACAAGTTCCAGGGCCAGGAAGCACCGGTGGTCCTGGTGACCATGGCTTGCTCGGATCCGTCCGGTGCGCCGCGCGGCATGGAGTTCCTGCTGAACCGCAACCGCGTCAACGTGGCTGTATCGCGCGGCCAATGGCGCGCCGTCATCATCCGCTCGCCCGGGCTCACCAACTTCATGCCGTCCAAACCGTCTGGAATGGCGGAACTCGGCGCCTTCATCGGGCTGTGCAACGCCGGTGGTTGAGCCCGGCCGGTGGTTGAGCCCGTCGAAACCCGCTATCCCCTCGCGAACCTCGCCCACGCCAGCTCCGCGAGTGCGGCTGCCGCATCGCCGAGGACGTCGTCGTTGAAAAGCACCTTCGGCGAATGGTTGTAGGCGGGGTTTTCCAAACCTGCGGGTGAGGCGGACAAGAACACAAAGGTGCCGGGAACTTCGGCCAGCACCAGGGAAAAGTCCTCGGAAGCGGTTACCGGATCAGGGACCACCACAACCCGACCATCTCCAAAGACACTCTTCAGCACATCCAGCGCGGCGGCAGTCTCGGCGTCGTCGTTGACGGTGACGGGGAACGTCGCCTTGAGCGAGACTTCCGCGGTGCAGCCGTGTGCGGCGGCCAATCCGTCGGCGAGCACGGTCACCTCGGCGCGCAGCCTGTCGACGGCGTCGGGAGAAAAGCTGCGCACGGTTGCCGCCAGGAGGGCCGTACCCGGAATGACGTTGACGGCGTCGCTGCCGCGCAGTTGCGTCACGGTCAGGATGAGCGGCTCGAACACGGAGAAGCGGCGGTTGACCAGTGACTGGAGCGCGCCCACCAGGGCGCCGGCCACTTCCACCGGGTTCCGTGCGTTGGCCGGGGCCGAACCATGGCCCCCTTCACCGTGGATGGTGATGCGCAGCTCGTTGGCCCCGGACATGACGGGGCCGGCCTTGGTGGCAAACGTGCCCGGCTCCCCCGGCATGACGTGCAGCCCGTAGGCGGCATCCGGTTTGCCCGCCACCTCCAGGATGCCTTCCTCGATCATGACCTTCGCGCCGTCATGGCCCTCCTCGCCCGGCTGGAACATGAAGACAACCGTGCCCTTGAGCTCCTCGCGGTGCGCCGCGAGGAGCTTCGCGGCGCCGACCAGGCCGGCTGTGTGCAAGTCGTGGCCGCAGGCGTGCATGGACCCGTTGCTCGAGGCGTACTCCAGATCGGTCTGCTCAACGACCGGCAGGGCGTCCATGTCGCCCCGCAATAGGACTGTGGGCCCGGGGCCGGTGCCGCGGAGCACGGCAGTGACGGAGGTAGTCCGGGTTCCGCGGGTGATCTCCATCCCCAAACCATCGATGGCCTCAAGCACTTTTTGCTGTGTCCGCGGCAAGTCCAGGCCCACCTCGGGATCCCGGTGCAGCGCACGCCGCAGTTCCCGCAGTTCGGGGTGGATGGCGCCGGCTTCCTCAACAAAGTTCATGGGTGGTCCTTTCGAGCGGTTGAACAGCCAGCCTACGCTCGGCGCCGTCGTCGGGGCATGATTTGAGCCAACGGATCCACAGGATAAAATGAAAGGTCCCGCCCCAACTGCCAAAGGCCCACCCATGCGCTCCACCGAAATCGCCGTTGCGCATTGGCATGCCCAAAAACAGTTGCGACAAGGCCCTGCCTGGAAGTTGATGCAGGCGTCCCCTTGGACTGTGGCGTTCCTGCGGGCCGCGTTCACGCCCGCCAGGCAGCGCGTCCCGCTGGAGGAATTCCATGCCGATTTGGCCGCGTTCATCAAAGAGCTCCGGCACGAAAATCTGAGCCTGAACGACGCCTGGCAGGCCTCCAACTACGCCGATTCCTGGGTGCGCAGCCAATTCCTGGCCCGCCCCATGGTGGACGGACGTTTTGTCTACGAGCCCACCGCTGCCACGGCCCGAGTCCTGACCTTCATCGACACGTTTACGGTGGAGCGCACCAACCTCAACAGTTCCCGTCTGAACACGCTGCTGACCAGCATTGAGACCCTGTCCTTCCAAACCGACCCCAACCCGGACAGCCGCATTGCCGCCCTGGAAGCGGAGATTGCCGAACGCCAAGGCGAAATCGAGGCCCTGCGCAACGGCCAGAGCCCGGCCGTGCTCTCCGATGACTCGGCCGTGGCCGCCGCCCGCAGCGTCCTGGACCTGGCTTCCAGCCTGCCGGCAGACTTCAAGCGCATGCGCGACGGCGTCGAGCTCATGTTGCACACCATCCGCCAGGAAATCATGGAATCCTCCGTGACCAAGGGCGTGGCCGTGGGCCAGGTCCTCGAGGGTGACAAGGCACTGCGCAACACGGCCGAGGGCGAGACGTTCCAGGGTTTCACCGAATTCCTCAACGACCCCATCCAGCAGGCCAGGTTCAGGCAATCGGTCAACGAGGTCTTGGAACGGAGTTTCACGGAGCGTCTCAGCACAGAGGAGCGCGGCAACCTGGCCACGCTCGTGAAGGAAATGCGCCGCCAGGCTGCCGACGTCCACGCCATCTACGGCCGTCTCTCCGAAAGCCTGCACACGTACGTGCAATCGGATGAGTTCAAGGAATCCGTGCTGCTGCGCAAGGCCATCCACGTCGCCGAACAGGCACTTGCCAAGGCCGCCCTGGGACCGCGCACCCCGATCACGGCGCCCTTGCTGTACGCGCCGGACTTTGAAACGCTCGCGGGCCTTGGCATCTTCAACCCGGAGGACCACGTGCCCCCGCCCAAACTCGCGGCACCACCAGCGCTGAGCGACGCCGACATCCACCGCACCCCGGTGACGCCTGCCCCGGACATGCCCGCCCTGCACGCCGCCGTCGCACTGGCCCGGCGCACCCGCAAAGGCACCGCCACCCTGGCCGACGTTTACGCCGGCCTGCCCCCGGAACTGCGCCACATCAACACCATCCGCGGCCTGATCCTGGCCGCCCGCGGCACCGACCAAGCCATCGACGACGCCGGCACCCAAACCCTTCGCTTCACCCAGATCGACGGCACGGAGCGCACAGCCCGCGTCCCCCTGATCACGTTTACAAAGGACACCGCGCCATGACCTCCAGTTCCGAGCTCAATCCGGAAACGTACGACGACGGCCCCGCCCCTTCCGCTGCCGGGGGCACCGACGCGTACCGCACAGAGCGGGCCTTGTTTGCCGGTGACACCGGATCCTTCCCGTTGGAAACCCGCCAGGCCCTGGTCCGGCTGCTGCGCGGACCCTACATTGACGGCACCGTCGACGCAACCCTGTGGACGACGATCCTCACCCACCGTGCTTCGTTGCAGCAGTATTTGAGCGAGATCTTCCTGCTGCTCACCATCGATGCCGACCGCAAGATCGCCATGCTGACCCCCGCCGGGATCGACGCCGTCCACACGCAGCCCATCGTGGCCCGCAAGCCCCTGCGCCGGGAGGAAACCCTGCTGGCACTGCGCCTGCGCATGTTGCTGGAC
Source organism: Specibacter sp. (assembly GCA_049578485.1). Classification (GTDB taxonomy): domain Bacteria; phylum Actinomycetota; class Actinomycetes; order Actinomycetales; family Micrococcaceae; genus Specibacter. The sequence goes on along the minus strand of JBAUMA010000082.1, from coordinate 5,496 downwards.
CGCCATGCCGGCACCGGGACGGATGTGACCATCACACGCTCCGCAGCCAGGGACATCCTCGCCGAACACCGCCGGCCCGGAGCTGTCGATGACAAGCGCCTGGACGAGCAGACGGACGCGTCCCTGGCACGACTGCTGGCCTTGAAGCTGCTGCTGCCCACCGAACTGCCCACGGAGTTTCGGGTCAGCAACGCCCTGGCCATGGCCCTGCCCTTTGATTCGATCGAGGCCATCCCGGCCCATCTCGATGCCCTCGACAAAAGCACCGAAGACGATGAACTCGACCTTGGCACGACGGAGAATCCCGTCCAGGAGGACGCACTATGAGCATTGCAACCACGTTGCCCATCGGCGAGGAAATCAACCCGGGCCAATACCGCCTGAGCCAGATCCAAATCATCAACTGGGGCACATTCCACGGCCGGCATTCCATGTACGTGGACCGGGCCGGCACCTTGCTGACGGGTCATCCCGGCGTGGGCAAGTCCACGTTGTTTGACGGCATCCAGCACATCTTTTACGCCGCCCCGCGCCTGAATGAGTCCGCCCATGAGGCCTCGAACCGCAAGGATCGACGCACCACGTTCAGCTACATGCGCGGACGCAAGATCAAAACGGCTGAAGGCACCGTCTACCAGCGTCCCAGCGCCACCTGGTCGGCCACCGCCCTGGTGTTCGACGACGGCCTTGGCCGGCACGTCACCATTGCGGCGCTCTTTGACCTCCCCGCCAACGGCCTGGAGGGACAGGTCGGCAAGCACTACCTGATCCTTGACAAGCCGCTGGACACCACTGCGCTGGAAAATCACGGCAGCCGCCGCTTTTCGCCGTCGTCGCTGCACGCCGCACTGCCGGGGGCTGAGGCCTTCGACGTGCACAAGACGTTTGCCGAACGGTTCCGCCGCAAGCTGGGCATCGACAATGACAAGGCGTTCAGCCTGCTGCGCACCCTGCAAAACGGCAAAGGACTGGACAAGGGCGTCAACAGGTTCTTCCGCTACGAGGTGCTGGACAAGCCTGCAACCATCACGGCGGCGCGGGCCGCCGTGGAAGACTTCAGCCACCTGCGCGGCATCTACCGCCAGTTGGAGGACGCCCGCGGCCAGCGGGACGCCCTGGCGCAGGTCCCGGAGCTGCACCGGAAGTTGCGTGAATTCAAGGAATCCCACTCTCGCACACTTGAGCTAAAAAACATTCAGCTGCCGTTGCTGCGCCAGCAATTCCAGGCCAAACTTCTCGCTGCCAAGTCGCTGGTGCTGGGCGAACGGCATGCCGCCACGCTCCAGGAGATTGAGTCGGCCACGGCGGCCAAGGATGCCCTGGCCGAATCGGTGGCAGCCCTGGACGAACAGCATGCCAACCATGGCGGCCGGGCCATCGAAGGCTTGGAAAAGGACATTCGTACCACCACTCGCGAGCTCCAGGAGCGGCTGCGCCTGCAGGCAAGCGTCCGCGACGACCTCAACTCCGCCGGGCTGTCGCATGACTGGACAGCCGCCGGCCTTGCCGCAGCGCGCCAGAGTGCCATGGACGGCGTCGAACGCCAGCAGCAGGAAACAGAGAACGCCCGCAACCGCGAGTACGAGGCCGTGGCTGCCAGCATGAACACGAAGGCGCAGGAGCGCACGCTCCGGGCCGAGATCGCCTCGTACGAGCGCCGCGGCAGCAACATCGACGGCCGCAGCGCCGCCGCCCGCCGGGCCATTTGTGCCGAAACAGGCCTGGATCCGGCCGACATGCCGTTCGCCGGCGAGCTGGTCGACATTGCCGGAAACCATGCTGCGTGGCGGCCCGCCGCGGAAAAGGTGCTGCGCTCCCTGGCCACCACGCTGCTGGTCCGCGCCGGTGACATCAAGTCCGTCACGGCCGCCATCAACGCCCTGGACGGACATGGCAAGCTCCGTTGGATCAATATGGGCGTCCCCACCCGCCAGGGCGAAGCCGATGCCGATCACTTGGTCACCAGGCTTGAGTTCCAAAACTCCGACGCCGGAGCCTGGCTGCGCACCAAGATCACCGGGGACTTTGGGTTCACGTGTGTGGACACGGATGTCGAACTTCACCAGCACGCCCGTGCCATATCCCTGGCCGGCACGCTGAAGGTCAACGCCGCCACCTTTGAGCGCGACACCCGCGCTGTGAGCCCCTCGGATTATCTGCTGGGTTTCAACAACGTGGACAAGATCCTCCAACTCCAGGCCGAGGCCGACGAGCTGGCGGCTGCCTATGAAAGCTCCGCTGCCCTGGCCGAGCAGCGCAGCAAGGCCAAGGACGAGCTGGCAGGGCGCCTTGACGCACTCAAACGCGTCGCCTCGGACACCCGTGCCTTTGATTTGCTTGATGCGGCACCGCTGACAACCTCCTTGGAAAAGCTGCGGGCGACCTTGTCGGCAACCATTGACAGCAGCGCCACACTGGCGCAAATCCGGACATCGCTGGGCGATGCCAAGACGGAGCTTGAAGCGGGCGTGGGACGCGTGGCCGTACTTCACAATGACCTGGCGGGGATTGAGAAGGAGCTGCGCGGCGTGCAGGCATCAGCCGCCAAAACAAGGGTCCAGGCGGAGCAGAGCCCACCGTCGGACTGGGCCGTTGAGGCTTTTGCGCCTTTCGTGGCGGACGGGGAGCCTGCCACCCTTGAGGAACTGGAGCAGCTGTTCAGCCGCGCCACGGTGGATCTGGGGGAGCGCCTGGCCGCCGTCAAGGAGCGCGTCTTCCGCACCGAGGGGGCGCTTGCCGAGACATTCAAGGCCTTTGCCCGTGAATTTGGGCCGGCCGTGAGTTCCAGTTTCGGCACGGGCCCCGAGGCCGTGGAACAGTACGAGGACCTGTATGAGCGGATCGTCACCGACGGATTGCCGCAGCGCCAGGACGAATTTCGGGAGTACTTCAACAACCGCTCCTACGAGCGGTTCTCGGACCTGCTCCAGCTTTTGGAGGAGGAACGCCGCGCCATCGAGGAACGCATCCTGCCGCTGAACCAGATTTTGGAGGATGTTCCGTTTGAAAAGGGCAGCCGGCTCCGCCTTGAGGTGCGGACCACCATCCCGGATGAGGCGCGCACCTTCCGCACCGAGCTGAAAGAGGCGCTGGGCAACGCGTACACCCAGGCCAGCGAGGAGAAAATGGCTGCCAGCTATCAGCAACTGGAACGGCTCGTGGACGCGTTGAGCGACTCCGCGATGCAGCACTGGGCGGACACCGTGCTCGATGTCCGCCAGCACGTAACCATCAGCTGCAATGAGCACCGCCCCAACGGTGAGGTGGAGCTTGGCCTGGAACCGGGCACCCTCTCGGGCGGTGAGGGCCAGCGTTTCACCTCCTTCATCATGGGCGCCGCCCTGGCTTACCAGCTGGGCATCGACACCCAGGGCTACAGCACCTACGGCACCGTGATGATCGATGAGGCGTTCATCCAGGCCAACTCGGAGTACGCCGGCGCCGGCATCAACGCCCTGCAGGAGTTTGGCTTCCAGCTGCTGCTGGCCGCTCCCGAGGACAAGGTGGACTTGTCCAAACACCTCGGCTCGGTGACCGACATTATCAAGCACCCCCAGGCCAATGTGTCCGGGTTTGTTTCCACGGGCCGCTCGCCCGCCACGGCCACCGACATTATCCTGCGGTAGCGCGGTAGCTACTAGCCCAGCTGGAGCGCGGCAATCCCGGCGACGGCCGCCGTCGTCAATGCCAACCGGGTCTTGGAAAACTTCTCGCTGAAGAACAAGGCTCCGATGACCCCTGCCAGCAGCACCGACGACTCGCGCAGGGCGGACACAAGGGCCAGGGGTGCCACGTTTTGCGCCCACACCACAATGCCGTAAGCCAGCATGGACAGAACCCCGCCGAGCACCCCGAGCTTCCAGTGCACCCGGAGGCTGGCAATGAACTCGCTGCGGCACGTGGACAGGCGCCGGCACACCAGCGGGATCATGAATCCTTGCAGGAAGAAGAGCCAGGAGTTGTAGCCAAACGGATTGCCTGACTCCCGCACGCCCACGCCGTCAACCAGCGAGTAGGCGGCGATGCAGGCCCCCGTCAGGACCGCAAACATGACACCCAGGCGGCTGGAGCCCTGTCCGATCAGGGCCAGGCTCAACAGTGACCCGCCGACGACGGCGACCCCCACCAATTGCACGACGCTTAGCTTCTCCGCCAGGAAAGTTACTGCCACCAGGGCCACCAGCAGCACTGCCAGGCCACGCGCCAGCGGGTACACCTGACTGAAGTCACCGTGCTTGTAGGAGGTGGTCAACAGGATCAGGTACGCCGTTTGGAGGCAGGCAGAGATCGCGATGTTGGGCCAGGCCGCCGCTGCGGGCATCCCGAAGACAAACACGCCAACAGTGCCCGCCACCAAGTAGACCAGGGCTATCAAGGTCGAGGAAGCCAATTTGTCCGGGATGGCCTTGGCTATGGCGTTCCAGCTGCCGTGCAGCAGGGCCGCAATGAGTACGAGACCCGCGACGGCCGGTGACATCTAGCGTGAGCCGAACGGAACGCCGTCGAGGTTGGAAGCCGACACATCAAAGGTAGCCAGCACATGGGCGGCAATGTCGGCATGGTCGAGGGCAGTGATGGCCGTGGGCAGTCCGGTCCCCGATGCCACCATCCAGGCTGTGCGTTCCTCATCGCTTTCACCGCCGTGGCCGCCCTGGTCCAGGTGTCCGTGGTCGGTGACCACAATGACGCACCAGTCCTCATCGGCGCGGGTGGGACGGGTCTCAATGGCGTTTAGAAGCCGGCCCAGGCGCGCATCGCAGCGTTCGATGCATGCGGTATAGCCCGGTCCCGTGCCGTGGTTGTGGGCTTCAACGTCGCCTTCGCCAAAGTACACGAAGCTGACGGCCAGGTCCTCGGTGCTCAAACGAGTCGCCGCGTAGTCCGCCACCTCGTCATCGGCCTGTTGCCAGCTTTTGCTGTTGTTCTCGCGTTCTGGGTCAACGTCGTTGACCCAGCCGAGGGAGGAGAAGATGGGACCACACTCAACCTCTGAAGCCAAGGGGAACCAGCTGGCGGCAATCATGGTCTCAAGTTCGGGGCGCGACTCGCGCACGCGTGCAGTGAAGTCCGGGAAGCCGGCCATCTCGGGCGGGTGCACGGAGTTGCCCACCATGCGGTGGCGGTCCATGTACACACCCGTGGCAACAGTGGACCAGACGGGTCCGGAAACCGTGTAGTTCTTTTCATGGACCCGGACAGGAAGCAGCACTCCTCCGCTGGCCAATGCGTCAATGACAGGCGTTGTGGCGGCGACAAGTGAGTCGTAGCGAATCCCGTCGACGCCGACAACCAGGACGTGTGGTTTGCGTGAAGTTTGGATGCTGTTCATGTCAACGACGTTACAGAATTCTGGGATCATATACAGAAATCAGCCGTCATTCCTATAGAGACAATAGGTGCAAGCTATGAATCTGACCCATCTGCGTGCCTTCCACCTGGTGGCCAGCTATGGCAGCTACACCTCCGCGGCCAAGGCAGCCGGTGTCAGCCAGCCCA
>JBAUMA010000081.1:0-7862 GCA_049578485.1 Specibacter sp. | reverse complement strand
TTCCATGCCCGCGGGGGCCGCCCTGCTGGAGGGAACGCAGTGCCTGACGACGGCCCCCACCGAGTAGATTGGTGGCATGGACTCCAGCTTTTCCTTGTTGCCCGGCATTGGCCCGGATGCCACTTTGCTTTTTGTACACGCGCACCCCGATGACGAAACGATCGTCACCGGCGCCACCATGGCCGCCTATGCCGCCGCGGGGGCCCGGGTGGTGCTGCTGACCTGTACGCGCGGGGAACTCGGCGAGGTCATCCCGCCCGAGTTGGCCCACCTGGAAGTGGGTCATATCCACGACGCCGGCCCGGCCGACGGCGGGTTGCCCGCGGATGGTTCCGGGCTGGCCCGGGAACGGGAACGTGAACTTGCGGCGGCATTGGCGGCGTTGGGCGTCCACGAACACATTTGGCTGGGGCAACCGCCGGCGGCGCCCGATCACGGGCCCATGGTTTTCCGGGATTCCGGCATGCAGTGGGGGCCCGACGGCCGGGCCATGGCGGCAGACACGGTGCTTGAAGGCTCGCTGTCGAGGGCGCCGCTGGAACAGCTGGCCGCCCTGGCCGCCCGTGCCATTCGCACGGTGCGTCCGGACGCCGTGGTCACCTACGCGGCCGACGGCGGCTACGGCCACCCCGACCACATCCGCACGCACCAGTTGGCCATGACCGGCATCGAGCTGGCGGCAACCGCGGCGGACGGAATGCCCGGATGGCGTGTCCCGCACGTATTTGCGATCGTCAGTGACAGGCCGGAGCGGCCCCTGGAAGACGGAATTGCCCGTATCGCAGTTGCCGGGGACACGGCGGTGAAGACGGCCGCGATGCAGGCCCACAGAACCCAAATCACTGTCGACGGGGCGCGCTATGCCCTCTCCGACAACGTCTGGAAAGACATCTCCGGCGTTGAGGAATTCATCGAGATAAACCGCGCAGCAGGACCCTGGGCGGGAGGCTCGTGAACCTCTCTGACCCCCGGGCCCGCGACGAATCGCAGCTGCCGGCTCCCCGGCGCTGGGCCGTGGGGGCGGCTGCCCTCGGTGGCGGCCTGGGCACCGGACTGCTTGGCACGTCCCTGCACGGGCATGCCGTGTACGGAAACGGCTACGTCCTCCCGGTGGGCGCCGTAGCGGCGCTGGTGATGCTGGCGGCTGTGGAGCTCTTTGTGTCGCTGTGGAGCCGGAATGCCTGGATGGTGGTGGTCACCGGCGGGGCCGCGTACTTGTGTACGGGGCTGTTGTCCATCCAGTTGGGTGCCTATGGCATGATTTCGGCCAACCTGCAGGGCACCGTGTGGCTGTATGGGATCGCGGTGGTCACCCCGCTCGTCGGTTGGTGGGCTGTGCGCATCCTGCGTAAGACGAAGTAGCGCCGCAGGTTTGGGCCCTCACGCCTGGGGCTGGATGCGTCGCTCGCGCCGTGGCGGTGGCGGCGGAACAGCCTTGGCGAGCTGGACGTCGTCGAGCTTGATCACTGCCGGGCCGTTCCTGGTGTCAACGGTGCAACTGAGCGGATCGCGGGCGGACAATTCGCCCAGGGCATCGGTGGAGCCACCTTCAATCCGGTGCCGGACCACCACGCGGGTGCCCAGTGGGAGGCTGGCAAGTAATTCAACGGCAGGGTTCACGTCTTCATACTAGGTCGCGTTGGGATGCGACGGGGTTCGCCGTGGGGGATAATGAACGTACCCGGCTCCCAAGCCGGCACTAATACTTTTTGCGAGGAAGGTCGGGACGTGACGTATGTAATTGCGCAGCCGTGCGTGGATGTCAAGGACAAGGCATGTGTTGAGGAGTGCCCTGTTGACTGTATCTACGAAGGTGAACGCTCCCTCTACATCCACCCCGACGAGTGTGTTGACTGTGGTGCCTGTGAGCCGGTTTGCCCGGTGGAGGCCATCTACTACGAGGACGACACCCCCGAAGAGTGGGCCGAGTACTACAAGGCCAACGTGGAATTCTTTGATGTCCTCGGTTCCCCCGGCGGCGCGGCCAAGATCGGCAACACGCACACGGACCACCCCATCATTGCCGTGCTGCCGCCGCAGAACCAGGACTGACCAGCGAGGATATGGCCCCGACTTTGGCACCCCAGAACAGCAACCGCCCGCCCTTTGGCCTGCAGCTCCCGGAATACCCTTGGGATGCCATGGCCCCGTACCAGGCCATGGCGGCCAAGCACCCGGACGGCGTGGTCAACCTCTCCATCGGCACGCCCGTGGACCCCACGCCGGCGCTGATCCAGGAAGCCCTGGTGGCCGCCGCGGATGCGCCCGGATACCCCACAACGCATGGCACACCGGCACTGCGCCAGGCCATTGTCGACTGGTTTGCCCGGCGCCGCAACGTTCCGGGGCTCAACCCGGACGACGTCATGCCCACGGTCGGTTCCAAGGAGTTGGTGGCCTGGCTGCCGATGTTGTTAGGGCTGGGTGCGGGCGACGTCGTCGTGCGGCCCACGGTGGCCTACCCCACCTACGACATGGGTGCCGTTTTTGCCGGGGCCACGGCCATTGCGGCCGACAACCTTGACGAGCTCGACGCCGACACCCGGGCCCGGGTGCGCCTGGTCTGGGTAAACTCCCCGGGCAACCCCACCGGGATCGTCCGTGACGTGGCGTCGCTGCGCGAACTGGTGCGTCAGGCCCGTGAGCTGGGAGCCGTGGTTGCCTCCGACGAATGTTACGGGGAGCTTGGCTGGGGCCCATGGGATCCCGAAAACGGCGGCGAACCGGTGCCCAGCATCCTGGATCCGCGCGTCAGCGGCGGCAGCACCGACGGCCTGCTGGCCGTCTATTCTCTGAGCAAGCAGTCAAACGTCGCCGGCTACCGGGCAGCATTCGTGGCGGGGGACTCGGCCATCATGGCCAACCTCGTCAACAGCCGCAAGCACGCCGGCATGATCGTGCCCTACCCGGTGCAGGAAGCCATGCGCGTGGCACTGGGGGACGACGCCCACGTCAGCGCCCAAAAGGAGCTGTACCGCCGGCGTCGGGCCGTGTTGGTGGGCGCATTGGAGGACTTTGGGCTCACCATCCACCACTCCGAGGCCGGACTGTACTTGTGGTGCACGGCGGGCGAAGACACCTGGACCACCATTGGCCGGCTCGCCGAACTGGGAATTGTGGCCGGACCCGGAGTCTTTTACGGGGAGGCCGGCAACGGATTCATCCGCGTGGCGCTGACGGGCACCGACGAACGCATCGCGGCAGCAGCCCGCCGGCTCACTTCCACGCAGTAGCGATTTGGCCCACATTGATGCGAAAATCGTCTCAGGATTAGTGTTGAAGGGCAACCAAGCGGTAGTTTCGTATATAGACGTCTATGCCATCGTGCGCTTTTAACGCTGACTCGAAGAACTGCTGAGCCGGTCAACATATCTTGCGATGCGCGGGGAACCCGTGGGCGTAAGAGTTGCACCGATCTAACCAAAGCCCGAACGAGGGCTACCTCATGAAGGGGACTCCATGTCTGATTCCACGAGCGCAACCCTGCGCTACGACGGCGGAGAACTTGAACTTCCGCGCATCGAAGCCGCAGAAGGAAATGCCGGTTACGACGTTTCCAAGCTTCTCAAGGAAACCGGAGCGGTCACCTACGACCCCGGGTTCGTCAACACTGCAGCAACCTCCTCCGCCATCACGTTCATCGATGGGGACAAGGGCATCCTGCGCTACCGCGGCTACCCCATCGAGGAACTGGCCGAACACTCCAGCTTCCTTGAAGTGTCCTACTTGTTGATCTACGGCAACCTGCCCACCCCCGCCGAGCTGGACAAGTTCGACCAGCGCATCCGCCGCCACACCATGCTGCATGAGGACCTCAAGGGTTTCTTCGGCGGGTTCCCGCGCGACGCCCACCCCATGCCGGTGCTGTCCTCGGCCGTTTCGGCGCTGTCGACGTTCTACCAGGACTCCCTGGACCCGTTCGACGACGAGCAGGTCGAGATGGCCACCATCCGCCTCATGGCCAAGATGCCCGTCATCGCCGCCTACGCGCACAAGAAGTCCATCGGCCAGCCCATGCTGTACCCGGACAACTCCATGAACCTGGTGGAGAACTTCCTGCGCCTGAGCTTTGGCCTGCCGGCCGAGGCCTACGAGATGGATCCCGTAGTGGTCAAGGCCCTTGACCTGCTGCTTATCCTGCATGCGGACCACGAACAGAACTGCTCCACCTCCACCGTCCGCCTGGTCGGCTCCGCGAACGCCAACATGTTCGCCTCGGTTTCCGCAGGCATCAACGCGCTGTTCGGCCCGCTGCACGGCGGCGCCAACGAGGCAGTGCTGAACATGCTCCGCGACATCCAGGCCAGCGGCGAGCCCGTTGAGAAGTTCGTCGAGCGTGTCAAGAACAAGGAAGCCGGCGTCAAGCTCATGGGCTTCGGACACCGCGTTTACAAGAACTACGATCCCCGCGCCAAGATCGTCAAGGAAACCGCCCACGAGATTCTCGAGAAGCTCGGCGGCAACGACGAACTCCTGGCCATCGCCATGCGCCTGGAAGAGGTTGCGCTGACGGATGAGTACTTCATCTCCCGCAAGCTGTACCCGAACGTGGACTTCTACACAGGCCTGATCTACAAGGCCATGGGCTTCCCCGAAAAGATGTTCACGGTGTTGTTCGCCATCGGCCGCCTGCCGGGCTGGATTGCCCAGTGGCGCGAAATGATGAAGGACCCGCAGACCAAGATCGGTCGCCCGCGCCAGCTGTACACAGGCGAACCGGAGCGCATGTACCCCTCGCGCTAACGAGACCACAGTTATGTAGCATGGCAGCGGCGGCAGCCCTCCTCCGGGAGCGGCTCCCGCCGCTGTTGCATTCGCAGTGCCAAAGCCCATCCCCAGTAGGAGAACAAATGTTTAAGATGATTGTCCAGGCAACAGCCCTGGCGCTTGGCCTTGTCACCGTGGTGCTCGGTGTTGTGGCCCTGACCGGCCGAACCGAGCTGGTTCCGTTTGTCATTGGAGCGGCGGTCATCACGGTGGCGCTGCTGGTGGTGCTTTTTGTGGACAAGAAGAAGTCGGCCAAAACACAGAAGTAGCCCAAAACCCGGCTGTTCGACGGGCTCTGGGCTACCGGGTTGCTTGCGTTGCTTCTCCACGTTGGGGTTGGCCTCGGCGGTCTTGATGGCGGTGTTGCCAACGCCCCACTGGTCAAGGATCTTCGTATAGTCGCCGTCGGTCATCAGCTTGGTCATGGCCTTGGCAACCACATCGGCCAGGCACTTGCTGTTGCGATTGGCCAGGTCCTTGGTCTCCTGGAATGAGCCGGTTTGGACCGCCATGGTCTTGCCGCAGACGTCATCCGGGTTGAATTTCGTGGGGTTCCCCTTTTGACGACACACTGTGTGAGGGCCGCAATGCAGCCGACACAGTTGGCCGACCGTTTGCGGGTCAAACTGCAGGCCGAGGGCGCTTTCGACGATGACGTGCTGCCCAAGGCGGCGACTGCCCTCGCCGAGTTGGCGTTTCGCCGCTACCAGGATGGCCTGTGCGCCACCGGCAAGCGCCGGTGCAGCAACTGTGGAACATGTGTGCTAAAAAAGGTATGTGCCCAAAATTGTTGACGCGGATGACCGCCGCGAACTCGTAGCCGATGCCGTCTTCCAAGTGATCCTCGAAAGCGGGCTGGCGCAAGCCTCCCTGCGCAACGTGGCGCAAGCGGCCGGCCTTGCGTTGGGTTCGGTGCGGCACTACTTTGACAACCAGGCCGAACTCATGGAGTTCGCCCTCCGGGTCAACTCCGAGCGCATCCACCTGCGGGCCTTGGACAAGCTTGAAGAGCTGGAACAACACCCGCTCCCGGCGGACTCGGGGAAGGTGGTGGAAAAGTGCGCCACCGTCCTGGAAGAACTGCTTCCACTGGATGGGCCGCGCAGGGCCGACGCCGTGGTCCACATGGAATTCATGCTCGCGGCACGCACGGATGAGAAACTCGCCGACGCGGCGCAGGACGACTACCGGGCCACCGGCGCCGTGGTGGGGCGGGTGGTGCTGCAACTGCTGGAAAGCGGGCTCATGGCCGGCACCCCGGAACCTGTGGATGAGGCCGAGCGGCTCATTGCCGTCCTGGACGGACTCAGCGTGCGCATGGTGCTCCAACCGGCATGGGCCGCCCCGGAACAGGGCCGCGCCACCTTGCACCGCCACCTGGTGTCGCTGCTGGCAACGTAGCTGTGCACTCCCGCCCCTAAAACACGCGGAGAGAGTAATCTTGATTCAGGGAGTGCTGCAGCAGGGCCTGCAGCTGCTGGAGGCGAGAATCATGCATCATACGGGTGGCCCCGGTTGGCGCATCACCATGGACACATGCAGTCCCATGATGATAGCGCTGTACATTCGCGACGTGGCCGGACTGGTCGGGGCAGGGAGCCCGGCGCTGTCCCACGTGGATCCGCTCATCCGGGCGGCCGACCACAGCCGGCTGACGTCCCACCTGGGCGGCACCGATGCGCTGCGGCACCAATGGGAGCACTGGTGGTCCAACATTGTTGCGCAGACCCCGCACACCGAACCGGCCTTGACGCCGCCGGACTTTCCCGAACTTTCAGGCATGCCGGCCCTGCAACGCGTTGTACAGGCCCATTTTGGCGCTGCCCTGACGTGGGCGCGGGAACAAAACCGCGCCTACTCCATGATGGTGGCGGAACGCGAGACACTCGGCGGGCACAAGATTTTGGCCGACCTGGTGCAAAACCGGGAGATGGAACTGGGCCGCAGCGCCCGTGACTTCACCCTGACCATTGTGGAGATGCCCCTGGCCGAACAGCGCGCCTGGTTCATTGAGCCCGACCGGCTGATTATGAGCCAACACCTGCTCGATGACCAGCAAAACTTCCTTAGCTATGTCCAACCCGTGGTGGAACTGCTGGTGTAATGGAGCAGGCGCTACTATCTTGGGGACAGATGGACGCACTAGCAACTATTGAGCCAAAACCGGCATGGGCCCGAGCCGTGCCTGCATCGCTGGCGGCACTGGCGGGGGCCAGCGGTTGGTTCCTGCCCCGTACGGATGCATTGTATGCACCGGCGTACCTTGCCTCGAGGATCCTTGCCCTCGCCGCCCCTCTGGCATTCGTGCTACTGACAGACGGGAAACTGCTGAAGTCGAAGGGGCGCGGGAACGTCAAATGGCTGTTCGCTGCCTCCTGCCTTTTTGCCGTCCTGTCGGCAGCGGCAAGCTGGCTGCTCCTTTCCATGGGCAGCCCGGACGGGGCGGCCGGCGACATTGGCGGGCTCCCGATGTGGATCTTGGCCACAACCGGATTGCTCGGCATCACGCTTACAGCCGAGGCGGCCGTGTCAAACGAGGTAAACGTGCCCGAACGCCAGTGAGCCTGGAACGAATTAGTCGAATCCGTTCGACTCGGATCTTCTCCGGAATACTCATATCGCAGGCGTCTACGCTAGTGGTCATTTGCCTAGGTTCGTTGGCGGTTTGGTCCCGGGCTGTTTGGTCCCGGCTGTTGGGTCCTTGAGGTAGAGGCCATTGGCGGTGTCGGATCGCCCTAGCGCAGCCCACGAGCAGACCTTCGCAGCCTGACTCCCGACGAACTTAGGTAAATAGCCGACAGGACGGGCTGCAGGGGCCTGTTTGCACCTTTGTCTCGTCCATAAACACACTTGTTCTAATACTTATCAACAGATTCTCTTTTAGGGCTTACCTGTTCGAATGAGCGTTATAAAATGGAGTCATGGATAAAATCCAGCCCGAGGTGACACACCGCAACGCAGGCAGGCAGCCTGCGGCAGGGTCGTGGTCGCCGGCGCCTGGAATTGTCGATGCCTTTCCGAGGCTTGAGGCTTCGGGGCCCAGGTTGGTGGAGGCGGATGTCGTGCCGGACCCAACAAGCCGGGCCCGCCAGCTG
>JBAUMA010000080.1:0-8011 GCA_049578485.1 Specibacter sp. | reverse complement strand
TACAGCAAGGTCTACACGTTCGTCTGCGACGAGCCGGAGACCTGGCAGCTGAACGCCAACCCCAACTCCCCCATCCCGGCCTCGCACTCCGCGGCGCGGGCGCCGGGGGCCAACGTGGCGCTCATGGCCATGTACACCAATTCGCGCATCATGCAGGATGCCATGCTGCCCAGTTTTGGTGGCTGGAGCCTGTCCGACGCCATCTTCACCCAGGGCCAGGCCACGGCGGACAACCTGCCGGCCCGGATCGCCCAGATCCAGTACTCGTGGCGATGCCCCACCCTGGAGATGGCGGAGCATGTGCTCACGGTCCTGGACCGCAACGCCGAGCATGCCGCCGCCATGGCGCACTGCACGCTGGAAACCACGTGGGTGGCCCGCAACCGGCCTGGCCGGACCAACCACGTGCTGGCCCAGGCCCTGTACGACAATCTGGAATCCGTGGGCGCCCCGCAGTACGGGTCGGCAGCGATTGCCGCCGCACAGCAGATCCAGCGGACCCTCGGCCTGGAGGTCATGGACAAGCCGTTCCTGGACGAGTGCGAACAGCTCATCAGCCCGCAGGACGCGGAAACGGCCCTCCGCGAGCACCTGGCCCCATGGCAGACGAACTGGACCAGCGACGACTACGTGGAGATGACCCACTACGCGCCCACCGTCCGCTTCTACGTCTCCCGCCCGGCGCTGAAACCGGCGCCTGGCCAGGGTGCCTACCCGGGCTGGGTCATGAACGCCCTGGGCGGCATCGCGGAAACCATCGACCCGACCATCGAGGTGGCAGGCAAGACGATCGCCGGCACGTTCGTGGACCTGCTCACCAGCCCGGACGTCCTGGCCGCCGCGAAAGCCGAGTTTGCCGGGCGTGTGCGTGACGATCCCATGCCGGCGCTGCTGCCCGCGGACTTCATGCCGCCCACCGAGTTCGCCTGGCCGGACTATTCCGCCACACCCGGCGGCGAGCGGGTCTGGTACCCGAAGGCCGCCCGGCCCTAGGATCAAGAAGAGGTGCGCAGCGGCGTTGCCCGGACAGGGATTGACCTGGGGGCAACGCCGCTGCGACGTGCACTGGCACCACCTCCCGAACGTCCCTGCCCCATCCAACGAAAGGCCCCGGTCGTGACCACCACCGCCAGCAACCCCACACCCACCTCACCCGGCTACCGCGTGGTGAACCCGGCCACCGGCGTCGTGGTGGAGGAATTCGCCACGGCCACCGACGTCGAGGTGGAGCAGGCCATCGCGGCCGCCGATGCGGCATTCCAGTCCTGGCGGGAGGTCCCCATCGCCGAGCGTGCCGTCATCGTGTCCCGCATTGGCGAGCTGTTCACCGAGCGCAAGGACCAGCTGGCGGCCATCATCACCGAGGAGATGGGCAAGCGCCTGGCGGAGTCGGTGGGCGAGGCAGAATTCTGCACCGAGATCTTCGAGTATTTCGCCACCGAGGGGCCGCAGCTGGCCGCCGACCAGCCCATCAAGGCGCTCAATGGGGCCAGCGCCATCATCCAAAAACTCCCCGTGGGACCGCTCCTGGGCATCATGCCGTGGAACTACCCGTATTACCAGGTGGCCCGTTTTGCGGCCCCCAACCTGATGCTGGGCAACACCATCATCCTCAAGCATGCCGAGAACTGCCCCCGCTCTGCCCGGGCGATCCAGCAGCTCATGCTCGACGCCGGCCTGCCGGCGGGTGCCTACGTCAACCTGTTCGCCAGCCACGCCCAGATCGAGACCATCATCGCCGATCCCCGCATTCAGGGTGTCTCGCTGACCGGTTCCGAGCGGGCCGGAGCCGCTGTCGCCCAGATCGCCGGGAAGAACTTGAAGAAGGTCGTCCTGGAACTGGGTGGCTCGGATCCCTACATTGTCCTGGACAGCGCCGACGTCAAGGCATCCGCGCGCGACGCCTTTGAAACCCGCATGGGCAACGCCGGGCAGGCCTGCAATTCCAATAAGCGCATGATCGTCATGGACGACATCTACGACGACTTCGTGGCCGAACTCACCGCGCAGGCCTCCCGGATCACCCCGGGCGACCCCGCCGCAAACGAGCCCGACACCTTTGTTCCGCTGTCCTCGGCCGCCGCCGCCAACGGCCTGCTTGCGCAGATCGAGGACGCCGTGGCCAAGGGCGCCGTGCTGCACGCCGGCGGAAAGCGCGTGGACGGGCCCGGCTCCTACGTGGAGCCCGCCGTACTGACGGGCATCACCAAGGACATGCGCGCGTACCGTGAGGAACTATTCGGCCCGGCCGTGGTGGTCTACAAGGTCGCCAGCGACGAAGAAGCGGTGGCCCTGGCCAACGATTCGGACTACGGGCTTGGCGCCGCCGTCTTCAGCACCGACGAGGACCGTGCCACCGCTGTCGCCCGGCAGATCCAGTCCGGCATGGCCGCCGTCAACGCCGCCGAGGGCGAAGGCGCCGGCATGCCCTTTGGCGGCGTCAAGCGCTCCGGCTACGGCCGGGAGCTGGGCCCGCTCGGCATGGACGAGTTCGTCAACAAGCGCCTCGTGTACGTCGCCGGATAGCCCGGCCACCCGCAGCAACACCGCCCTACTGTAGGGTGCAACCGTAGCGGTTGCGCCCTACAGCCGGGCTTACAGCCGGGCGGCATGCGAGGTGGCGACCTCCAGTAGTTGCGGCACGCCCGCCTCAAGAACAGCCCCCGTGTCTCCCCCGCGCTCACCCTTTTGCCAGCGGCCGTAGATCGCCTCACTGAAGATGGCGGCCTTCCACAATGCCAGCGCCTGGTACCAGGGCAGCGCCGACAAATCCAGGTCAAAGTGCATGTTGTACCGCGCCGCCAGCTCGTCCCGTGTAAGGAATCCCGGCAGCGCCGTGACGCTCGTCAGCTCCATGAATGTTCCGGGTGTTCCGGCCTGCGCCCAGGTCGCCGTCAGGTAGCCAAGATCGGCCAGCGGATCCCCCAACGTGGCCATTTCCCAGTCCAGGACCGCCTGCACACGCGCAGGGCCCGAGGACTTGAACATGAGGTTTCCCGTCCGGTAGTCGCCGTGGATCAGGGCAGTGCGCTGTGTGTCGGGGCGGTTGGCTTCCAGCCAGGCGGCCAGCTCGTCCACCGCCGGCAGCTTTCGCGTGGCCACCATTTCCCATAGCCCGGCAAAGCGTCGGACCTGACGTTCCAGGTAGCCGTCGGGACGCCCAATCGCGGCAATCTCGCCGTGGCTGGTGTCCACTGAATGCAGCTGCACCAGCGTGTCCACGACGGCCTCACTGACGGCCCGGCGTTGCGCAGGGGCGTCCAGGTGGGCCGGGATGGAGTCCGTCACCACGTCGCCGTCGAGGTGTTTCATGACGTAAAACGGGACACCCAGCACATTGGGGTCGGCGCAAACAGCCAGGATTCGCGGCACCGGCACGCTCAGCGGCGCCAGCACCGCCTGGATGTGCGCCTCCCGGACCATGTCGTGGGTGGATGGGGGCAGCGGCGGCCGCGGCCCCCGCCTGAGTACGACGTCGGCCCCGTGGCGTTTGATCCTAAAGGTCACGTTGGACTGTCCCTCGCCAATCCGGGAGACGTGCAGCGGGCCCGTTCCGATGCCAGAGGCATCCAGGAACTCGGCCACCCTGTCCACCACCAGCAACGGCGGGCGGGCCATGGCGCGGGCCTCGGCAGAGGTGTGCGCAACGTCGTGGGCAGTGCTCATGGGAGTTCCTCCTCGTGGCTGCGGGCCGCACCCTGGAATGGCTCACCGGCAGCCACGGCGCGGCTGCGATCGGCGGAGGCACGGCGGGCGATGGCCCATTTGTGGGTCTCGGTGGCGCCGTCGTAAATCCTAAACGGGCGCACCTCGTTCAGGTACTGGGCCAGCGGCAAGCCGTCGGAGACCCCGTCGCCGCCGCACAGCTGCAGCGACCTGTCGATGACCCGGTAGACGGCCTCGGAACAGTGCACCTTGGCCACCGACGACAACGCCGAACCTGCCCGGGCATCCGTGCCGAGCAGCGCAGCGCACTTGGCGATGATGGCGTCGGAGGTCTCAATGTCGATCACGGACTGGGCGATCAGATCCTGCGCAATGCCCAGCGCCGAAAGGTGCTGGCCGAAGATCTCCCGGGTGTTGGCGCGGTCAAGGGCAATGTCGTGCGCACGGCGGGCCAGGCCCAGCCATCGCATGCAGTGGGTCAGGCGGGCCGGGCCGAGCCGGACCTGGGCGTACTTGAACCCGAGCCCCACCTTGCCCAGCACGGCGTTGTCGGGCACGCGGACGCCGTCGAAATGCACGTTGGGGTGGCCTCCCGGCAGGTACCTGTCCATGGTGTGTATGGGGGCGCCGAGCCGGACCCCGTGGGCGTCCATGGGAACCAGGAACATGGTGGCGCCCGCTGCGGAATCGCCGTCGTCGGGCGTGCGGGCCATGACAATCGCAAAGCCGGCGAAGGTGGCGCCGCTCGTGAAGCGCTTGTGCCCCGTGATGACCCAGCCTCCGCGGTCCCGGACGGCCGTGGTGGCCAGCGCCTCGGGGTCCGAACCGGCTCCGGGGTGCGGCTCCGACATGGCAAAACAGGAGCTGATTTTCCCGGCGGCCAGGGGTGCCAGATAGTGGCGCTGCTGGGCGGGGGTGCCGATCAGGTGCAGCATGTGCATATTGCCCTCGTCCGGGGCCATGCAGTTCAGCGCGGCCGGACCGATCGGGGAATACCCTGCCTCCTGGAACACGGGCGACCAGTGCTCCATGGCCAGCCCCTGCCCGCCAAACTCCCGGGGCACGTGCGGGGCGTAGACTCCCGCAGCCTTGGCGGCCTCCCCCAGTTCACGCCGGACGGCCAGGTTCAGGGCCTGGCCAGGGCGCGGCTCGGCGGAGATTACGGTGCCGCGGATGAACTCCCGGGTGCGAAGGCGCAGCTCCTCAACCTCGGAAGGGTGCATGCCGTTCTGGTGTGCAGTGGTGGTCACGGTTGCTCCTGGTGGTTGGGGTGCGGGCTAGCCAAGCCCGCCTGCGTTGCTCAGTCCGCCGTCGAGGGTGAGGACCTGGCCGGTGACCCAGCCGGCGTCGTCCGAGGCCAGGAAGGCAACGGCGGAGGCGACGTCGTCGGGCGTGCCCAGGCGTTGCAGCGGGTAGGCGGCGGCCACAACATCCTCCCGCCCCTCGTACAGGGCGCGGGCAAATTGGGTCTTGACGACGGCCGGGGCCACGGCATTGACCCGGATGTCGGGGGCAAGCTCTACGGACAGCGTGCGCGTGAGGTGGGAGACGGCGGCCTTGCTGACCCCGTACAGGCCAAGGCCGGGCGCGGGGATGTCGCCGCTGATGGAGGACACGTTGACCACGTTCCCGCGCCGGTCCCGGAACCCCAGCCCGGGATGGGCCAGTACATCCTGCGTCCAGGCCAGTGTGCCCAGGACGTTGACCTCAAAGATCTTCCGGGCGGCGGCAAGGTCGGCGGATTCCAACGGGCCGAAGACGGGGTTGATGCCGGCGTTGTTGACCAGAATGTCCAGCCCGCCCCACTCGCGGGCGACGGCGTCCAGCACCTGGGCGCGGTGGGCGGGGTCGTCGGAGTGCCCGGCAACGGTGATGACCGTCCCCTCCGGGAACGTTTTTCCCGCCGCCAGGAGCTGGTCCCCGCCGCGGGCCGTGATGGCCACCCGGGCGCCTTCCGCCACCAGCCGCTGCGCAATGGCCAGGCCGATTCCACGGCTGGCGCCGGTGACAATGGCGTTCTTGCCCTGCAGGCGCTGTGAATTTTGACCCATGGCACGCTTTCCCTCGGCACGGCCGACTACCGGCCGGTAACTGCCAGCATGCTGGGGATTGCGGCCAAGGTCAAGGGATCAAGGATTAGCCCTTGTCGCGCAGGGCGCTGCGTTGGGCGATGCCGGCAACGGCGGAGATGTGCAACTGCTCGGGCGTGCGGCCATCCCGGTTCAACGGCGGGCGGAGTTCTTCGCGCATGGCCTCTTCCAGCCCCGCGATGAGCTCGAGCTTCGGCACCACGCAAAACGACATGCCAAGGTTGGCCACCATCCAGGCACTGAGAATCTCTTCATCAGTGTCGGTCAGCCGCGGGTGCGCTGATTTCCCGTGCCATTGCGCCTGCAGGCCCAGCAGCGCGGCGAGGGAACGGCGGAACGTGGACTTTGAGGTTTGCACGTCGTGGTGCCTGGCCCTGCTCCGCAGGTTCGTCGCCTTCCCCACGTACATCAGGTCCCCGCGCTTGAGGGGAACCAGTTCCGCGGGCCAGTCCACGTCCTTGGGCAGGGCACCCGTCAGGTACACCTTGTAAAGGCCGGGGGCAAAGGGCATCGCCTTCCATGCGGCTGCTTCGGGGGCCGTAGCGCTCCATTTGAGTTCATCCATGCGTTGACCTTACGGCACATGGCGCCGGCTTCCCCCCTTCACGTGCCCGCCGACTCATCACAGACAAAGTTGAGGGGACACATCACCCCGCCGCCCAGCCCAAGGTAACTCTTGAGATGGGGGGTGACGTGTCCCCTCAACTTCGGGTGATGTGTCCCCTCAACGAAAAGGCCGGCTAGGCGTCGGCGAATTCGTCCTCAAATTCGACCGTGGCAATGATTTCCTTGGACTCCGGGTTGATCACGAAGGCTTCCTCGTCCTCTTCGACCATGATGAAGTCGCCGCGGTTGGTGGTGAAGTGCCAGGCCAACACGGTCTCGCCGTTGTGCTCGAAGTTGGGGTCCCCCATGGTGATCTTCACCAGTTCGTGCCCGGCCACGGCGCAAAGTTCCTCGATGATGGCCTCAAATTCCGGCGTGTTCTCCAGTTCTGCCTCGTCGGCTTCGGCCCGGCGCTCGTCAAGGTTCGGGATGAGCGCCACGCGCCCGGCGATGTGCGCAACGAGCGCCTCGTCGTCCAGGAAAAGCACGCCGTCCTGGCTGCGGAGCCATGCGGCGCTGAGGATGGTGATGTCCTCGGCGTCGAGCAGGTCGTCAAACTCGCCGTCGAGCTGTTCCATGGCCTGGACGGCCTCGGACAGGCCGCGCTCGTCGTCGCCCAGGTCCCCGTCAAGGTAGGCGTCGGAGTCGTCCGCGGACAGGGCATCAAAGTGCTCCACCGTGCGGTTGAAGAGCTCCAGGTGCAGGGTGGCGCCCATGCCTTCAAATCCATCGCGGATGTACTTGTCCAGTTCGTCCCGGTCCGGGGTCATGAGCACGTATTGGGCAAACCCGCCATCAAGGGCCTGGGTCAGGTAAAAGTCGACAAAATAGCTGCGCAAGGCGTTCGGGGCAATCTCCTCGGCGTTGAGAAGTGCCTGGTACATGGCATTCACCACGGTGACGTTGGCATCCACGATTGCCTGGTTGCCGGCGTCGGGGCCGTCCACGGTCAAGACGACGGGGTACTGGTTCTCGGTCACGATTGATCCTCACTGCTGGAGCTGCTGGTGCACCTGACACCTTCACGCTACGCAGTGCATCATGCCGCCGGGTGGCCCCCAGATGAACGTCAGGCGACCATTGCCGGTCCGTGGCCTAGCGTCCTTCGTGGGCGGCCAGGAACTTGTAGACCTCTGTCTCATCCACTCCGGGGAACGCGCCCTGCGGCATGGCAGCCAAAAGGTGCGAGTTTGCCCTGGTGGAGGGCCAGGCGTTCCCGGCCCACTCGGCGGACAGCTCCGACGGCGGACGGCGGCAGCAGGCCGGATCCGGGCACTTGGACTGCGAGCGCTCCGTGGTGTCCCGTCCCCGGAACCACTTCACATGGGCATACGGGACGCCGATGCTCAGCGAATACTCCCCCGAGGAATGCCGTTCCGTCCGGGCCGTGCACCAATACGTTCCGACGGCGGTGTCCGTGTACTGGTTGAACGCGCGGAACTTGTCCGGCACGTCAAAGACGGCGCGTGAGGTCCAGAACCGGCAGACGGCTTGCCCCTCGATGGCGCCGGTGTGGTCGGCCGGGAAGTTCACGCCGTCGTTCTCATAGGCCTTGTGGATGATCCCGGACTCATGCACCTTTTGAAAGTGCGTGGTGATGCCCAAGTGCTCCGTGGCCAGGTTGGTGAACCGGTGCGCGGCGGTTTCAT
>JBAUMA010000079.1:0-9937 GCA_049578485.1 Specibacter sp. | reverse complement strand
CAGCAAGTTCCAGCTCCACTCGATCACGGCCGTCAGAGTCCGGTGCCGTTCCGGAGCGGACCTGTCGGTGTTCACCAACAACTCGAAGCGGCTGGACAGCCGCACCTCGATTTCCTCGACGCTCATGAGCCGCACCTTCGCCGCGGCCAGCTCCAGAGCCAGCGGGAGCCCGTCGAGGTGGCGGCACAGTCGGAGCACGACGGCGTCGTCCAGGTGGACGCTGCCACGCGCGGCACGTGCCCTGTCCCGGAAAAGGGCAACGGCGGCTGGAATCACCGAGGCAGCCGCGCCGCGGTTGCCTGCTGTGCCGGTGCCGTCGGTATCCAGCGGCGCCAGCTGGTAGATGCGTTCGCCGGCGATGTTCAGCGGGGCCCGGCTGGTGGTCAAAACGTCAACGCCGGCGCAGGCGCCGAGGATTTCGGTGATGACGGCCGCGGCCTGCTCTACTAGATGCTCACAGTTGTCCATGACCAGCAGGGCCGGCGATTCCGCGAGACGATTCAGGGTTCGGGTGCGCAAGTCGTGCATTTGCAAGGTCCCCTGCAGGGTCCGCAGGGTGCGGACCTCCCGGATGCCGGCACCCTCGGCCAGCGCCAGCCACATGTCCTCGGGGGTGCGGATGCCGGCGAGTTCCACCACAATGACGGAAACCGCCAGATCTGCAGCTTTCCGGTTCGCCAGCTCCAACGCCATGCGGGTTTTGCCCAGTCCGCCAATCCCCAGGATGGTGGTGAGCCGGCCGGTGTGCATGAGGGCCTGAACGCCTGAGATGTCGTCCGACCGGCCGAGGAGCTCATTGGGGGCGGCGCGCAAGCCGAAGGAATACGGCGACGGCGGGCGTTGCCGCGCCCGCGATACCTTGCCGGGAGCGGTGGCCGGGACTCCGGCGTCGTCGCTTGCCTGCAAGAGGCGGGCGTGCAGCCGGGCCAGGGCGGGGGAGGGATCGGTGCCCAGCTCCCGCCGGAGGCGGCGGCGGAGTGCATCGAACGCCAGCAATGCTGCGTTGGACTGGCCGCTGGCGTCCAACGCCGCCAAATATTCCAGCTGCAATGGTTCATCCAGGGGTGCGGCTTTGGCAAGATCTCGAAGCTCGCTTGCAGCAGCCGCGTGGTCTCCGCCGGCGGCCAGGGCCCTGGCGCGCAATCGAGCCAGTGCCACGCGTTGGCGGTCTGCTCGCTGGCGGAATTCATCCAACGCAGGGGAGCTGGCCGTTCCGGCGGCAGGATCTCCCTCAGCCAGCTCCCCGGCAGTGGCCAGCAGCGCCAGGGCCTGCGCGGGGTTCGCAAGCGTGCCCATCGCCTCAGCGAGGAGCGTTTCAACGGCCCAGAAGTCAATGGCGGCCGGCTCCAGCCCCAAGGCGTAGCCGGTCCCTGTGGAGGTGATCAGGCCGTGCCCCTGGCTGGCGCGGATGCGCGAGATCATGGTGTGCAAGGCGGTGGTGGCATTGGTGGGGGCGTCCAGTCCCCACACATCCCTGATCAGGGCCGCGGCGCTGACGGGCCGGCCATGTGAAAGGGCAAGCGCCAGAACAAGGGCCTTGGCGCGGGGGCCGGGCAGGGCAGAGGTACCGAGCGTAACGCCGCCAAAGAGCCGCAGCTCGAGCTTGGGTGCGCTATCGGAATTCACTTCATTGATGCTACCCGCCGGTGTGTCAGGATCCGTTCACCCTGGCTGACCAGGACCACTCCCACAATGACCACGGCACCTCCGGCCAATTCGGCGGCGACGGGCACCTCGCCAAGCCAGAAGAAGGAGATTGCCACGGCGACGGGCGGGACGAGGTACAGCAGGGACGTTGAGGCGGCCACGTTCAGCCGGGCCACGGCATAACCCCACAGCACAAAGCCCAGCGCCGATGGGAACAACCCCAGGTACACGGCGGCAAGCCAGGCGGGGAGCCCTGCCGAGAAGAGCGCCGAAATGCCAAACGGGACAAATGGCAGTGTCATGACGGTGCCGAAGACCATTCCATAGGTGGCTACCTCCATTCCCGTGTACTTGCGCAAAAGCGGCTTGGTCAACGGGTGATAAATGCCTTGGACAACCATCGCGGCAACAACGATCCACACGGCCGTGGACATGCTCAGGCCGGTGCGGGCCAGGCACACCAGCACGACGCCGGCAATCGCCACGATGCTGCCGGCCACCTTGACGCGGGAGATCCGTTCCTTGAAGAAGTAGGCGGCGATGCCAACGCTGACGAGCGGGGCCGAGGCAACGATGATGCTGGCCGTGCCGGCGGGAACGTACAGTTCACCCCAGTTCAGTAGCAGTTGATAGGCCGTCATGCCAAAGAATGCGCACGCGATGATCAGCGGAAGGTCCCGACGGGCTGGGATGCGGACCTTCAAGAAGGGTGCCAGGGCAAGAAGGGCCACGGCCGCAACCACCAGGCGCACCAAGGACAAGCCGATGACGCCGAGTTCAGGGGAGGCCACTCGAATTGCGGGAAAAGCGCTCGACCACAGGACGACGACGGCAAGCCCGGCCAGGATGGGCAGTGCAGTTGTGGCGCTTTTTGCTGCCAATGGAGTGTCTCCCAAATCGACGTTTAACTGTCTTGAAGATAGTAACATTGATGGAATACGGGCGGTGAATAGCTATCGCGACGAACTCGACACAAAGGGATGTCATGGCACTGAGAACGGATTGGACGGGGCAAGCCTGTCCCATTGCACGAAGCCTGGACGTGCTGGGGGACCCGTGGGTGCTGCTCATCCTGCGGGAGGTGTTCTCCGGCAATCGGCGCTTTGATTCGTTGAAAAAGTCGCTGGGCATTGCCGACACCGTCCTCAGTGCGCGTCTGGCGGCCTTGGTGGACCACGGGCTGCTGGTCAAGAGGCCGTATACCGGCACGGCACGGCCCCGCGTGGAATACGTCATGACGGACAAAGGAACGGACACGCTGCCCGTCCTTCATGCCCTGAGCTTGTGGGGCCGTAAGCACACGTCGCCCCCGGTGGAGGGGGCGGTCATGCGTTTTTACTGCCTGGTGTGCGGCAACGAATCCGAGCTTGCTGATTGGTGCGCTTCTTGTGCCCGGCCATTGACGGTTGAGACCACCGGTTGGCGCCGCGCCAGGTCGCCGGAAATCCTGTTGGAGCTGGGCGCCATATCCCGCTAGGGCTACTTTTCCCCGGCAACCCGCCATAGGTGCAAGGTGGCATAGGAGCGCCAGGGTCGCAAAGGCTCGGCCATGCGGGACAGCTCGGGGGCCTTGATGCCCCGGGCCTGGGCCACCGTGTCACCGCGCAGCAGGCCGTAGCCATTTCGCACGGCGGCATCGGTGGGCAGGAAAACGTCGCCGCTGCCCAGCACCCGCATGCTGACGTAGCCCACGGTCCACGGACCGATGCCGGCAATGGGCAGCAGTTTTTCGGCCAGCGAATCCTGCGTGTCCTCGGTGCCGACTGTCAGCAAACCATCCGCGAGCATCCCGGCCACGTCCACAATTGAATCAATGCGCCGTTGCGGACCGCGCAGGATGGCCCTGCCGCTGGCGGCGATTTGGGCCGGCGTCGGGAAAAAGTGCGTCATGGTGCCTTGGGGGCGCCGGCTTGCAGTGCCCAGTGCCACGAGCTGGTTCAGGGCCGTACGTGCTGCGGCAACAGTGATTTGCTGGCCCACCATGGCCCGGACCACTATCTCGGCGGGGTCAACGCACCCGGGAAGCCGGATGCCCGGCAGATCGGCAACCCGTCCCGCCAGAAGGGCGTTTCCGGACAGGGCGGCATCCGCGGCGGCGGGGTCGTGGTCTAGGTTGAACAGGCGGCGAACGCGGGCCACCAGTTCCGGCACGTCGGCCGGGTCCTCGACGTCGTGCTCGAGCAGGAGCGACTCGCCGTCCCACACAACCTTGAACCAGCCGTGCCCGCCCGGCAGGGACAGCGTCCGGGCATATGAGGCGGAGTCCGCTTCCTCGACACCCGCCACGGCGCGGACGGCCAAAAAGTCGAAAATGCCGGGCTCGAAGGGAGGGGTGAAATTCAGAGCAACTGCCATGAAATCATCCTCCCACGCCCCCGTTGACGGGGCACATCACCGCGCCAAATCCGTTGAGGGGACGTATCACCCGAAGGATGATATGTCTCCTCAACGGAAGGGGCGCTGCTACCGTGGGGGAATGGGCGTTCCCGCTGACATCCTGGCGCTGTTGCAGCTTCCCGCCACCGAGGTGGCGCCCTACCTGTTGGGCGCCCTGGTGAGACATGAGAGTCCGCAAGGACCCGTCGTCGTGCGCCTGACGGAGGTGGAGGCCTACCTGGGGCCGGCGGATTCGCCCGATCCTGACCCCGGAGCCCACAGCTACCGCGGAAAGACCGCCCGCAACTCAGTCATGTTCGGCCCTCCAGGGCACCTGTACGTGTATTTCACCTACGGGATGCACTTTTGCGCCAACATCGTGTGCCGGCCGGAGGGGACATCCTCGGGCTGCCTCATGAGGGCGGGGGAGGTTGTTCAGGGCCTTGAGCTGGCGCGCTCCCGCCGCCCCACCGCCAAGAACGACGTCGAGCTTGCCCAAGGCCCGGCCAGGCTCGCCAAAGCCTTGGGCCTGGGCCGCGAGCACAACGGCATTCCGGCGTTGGGCGGGGAGGTCACGGTGATCTTGCCCAATCACCGGGTCGCTGCGGTCAAAACAGGACCGCGCGTGGGAATCAGCGGGCCTGGCGGCACGGCAGAGTACCCGTGGCGGTTTTGGATTGACGGGGATCCAACCGTCTCCAAGTTCAAGCCGGGAGTGATGCGTTCTCCGCGTCGGCCCGGACCAGCTGCTCCGAATACTCAATCAGCTCAGTCACCTCGGGCAACAGGTCGGCCGGGGTGAGCCGCTGGACCAAGCTCATGCGGGACCGCGGCCACTCATGCTCCAGGATGGAGTACACGCTGGTGTCCACCCGGGAGTCGTCCTGGCCGCGGCGGTAGCCGCGCAACACGCCCTCCAGGGTGGCGCCCAGCTTCAGGATCGCTGCGGCGCTGCGCACATTGCGGACGTCGCAGCGAAGCGTCACCCGGTGCACCGCCAACTGCTCGAAGGCGAAGCCCAGCATGGCCAGTTTTGAGGCGGCATTCACGTTCCGCCCCCAGTATTTGCGGCCAAAAAAAGTCATGCCCAATTCCACCCGCGACTGCTCCGGCACAAAGTCGTACAGGCTGGTGGTGCCGGCGACGGTGCCGGTCTCCTCATCGATGACGGCAAAGGCGATGACGGCGGGATCGGCGATCCTTGCCGCGAACAACCGTTCCAGGGCGCGCTTGGACGTGGGGCGTTCCGAGGCCAGGCCGGCCCACATGTCCACATCGATGTAGGGGAACAAATCTGCCGCGTGACGACGCCGTAACGGCACAAGCCGGACACCATGCCCGGGGAGTGAAATGTTGTGTTGCACGGAGAATATATAAGCACCTTTTCCTGTATCCGGAAACCCCACTTTTGACAGCCTGTAGCGTTGAGGGGTGAACGAGACATTTGAAGCCCCCTCCAGACCCTCCTCCAGCACACCGGCAGCTCCGGAAAATCCGCATGTTTCCGCAGTTATTGAGCGTTTGTGCGCCACCATTGAGGACTACCCGTCGAAGGGAATTGTTTTCAAAGATTTAACCCCCGTTTTTGCCGACGGGGCGGCCCTGCGCCAAGTGGTGGATTCCCTCCTGGCCCCCTTCGCCGGAAAGTTCGACGCCGTGGCCGGGGTTGAGGCCCGCGGGTTCCTTTTGGCGGCCGCCGCAGCCTATGCCACCGGCACCGGGGTGATCACGGTCAGGAAGGCCGGAAAGTTGCCCCGCGCCGTGTTCTCGCAGAGCTATGCCCTGGAGTATGGCGAGGCGACGCTTGAACTTCACCAGGGTGACGTCCCAGCTGGCACACGTGTGTTAATACTTGACGACGTCCTCGCCACCGGGGGCACCCTGGGTGCTGCGGCGGCCCTGCTGGAACGGACGGGGGCGGTGGTGGCCGGGATCGGCGTCGTGCTGGAAATTGATGCACTGGACGGACGGAATAACCTGGCCGGCCATGAGGTTGTATCCCTGCTGCACGTATAGCGGCATCGGGACGGCACGCTGCCCGCCGGACGCGTCGGGCGTCGGCCGACCGGGTATAGAATAGACGGTCCGCCTTTTGACGGTTTGCCTTTGTAACAGGAGCCTTGCATGTATGACGCCGAGTTGGCCCAAGAACGCACGTATGTTGACGGGCTGTACGCCCGCCTGGACGAACTCCGTGCCGAAAAGATTGAGCAACTGGGCGAGGTTCGGCGCAGCAAGTCCATGGGGACGCACCAAATGCGCTCCGAGCGTGACGCCTTTGCCTCGCTGTACGAGAACCGCCTGGCACAGCTGAACGCCGTCGACGACAAGCTGGTGTTTGGCCGCCTGGACCTGGACTCCGGCGAGCAGCGCTACATTGGGCGCATCGGCCTGTCCACGGAGGAGCTGCGCCAGCTCATGGTGGACTGGCGGGCCCCGGAGGCCGGAACGTTTTACCAGGCGACGGCGTTTGAGCGCCTCGGAGTGCGCCGCCGCCGCCACCTGATCCTGCAGGGCCGGTCAGTCAAGGCGATCGAAGACGACGTCCTGGACCACACCATGCTGGTCGAAGGCGAGCACCTCCAGGGTGAAGGTGCATTGCTGGCGGCGTTGAATTCCAAGCGCACGGGCCGCATGAGTGACATCGTGGGCACCATCCAGGCCGAACAGGACAGGATCATCCGTTCGCCCCTCAGCGGCGCACTCGTGGTCCAGGGCGGACCTGGAACCGGCAAGACCGCCGTTGCCCTGCACCGCGCAGCCTACCTGCTCTACACGCACCGCGAACGTCTCCAGTCTGCCGGCGTGCTGCTGGTGGGACCGTCCAACGCATTCATGAAGTACATCGAGCGCGTGCTGCCCTCCCTGGGTGAGACTGGCGTGGTCATGGCGAGCGTGGGAAACCTGTTGCCGGGCATCAAGACCACCGCCGTGGAAAGCCCCGAGGCCGCCGAGCTCAAGGGCCGGATCGGTATGGCCCAGGTCATCGCCAATGCCGTGGCCAACCGCCAGCGCCTGCCCCGCGGGGACGCCCGGCTCGACGTCGAGGGCACCCGTCTGGTGCTCACCTCACGCCAGGTGCGCCGGGCCAGGGACAAGGCACGCGCCACCGGCAAGCCGCACAACGACGCCCGCGTGACGTTTGTCAAAACACTGCTCGGCGAACTGACGGTCCAGCTGCGCGAGCACATTGAGGCCACCGGCTCGGGAAACACGGCGGACAGGTCCTATTTGGCCGACGACGTCAGGGGTTCGCGGGACGTGCGCGTCATGCTGAACCTGTGCTGGATGCCGATGAGCCCCCAGCAACTGATCCGGGACATGTTCAGCAAGCCGGAAATCCTGGCTGCCGTCACTCCCGGATTCACGGAAGCCGAGCGTGCCCTGCTGCGACGTCCGGCCAACGCTCCCTGGACCGAATCCGATGTCCCGCTGCTGGATGAGGCTGCCGAACTACTTGGCGACATGGACGCCTCGGGCGGCCGTGCGCAGGCAGCCGTGGACGCCCAGCGCAAGCGGGATTTGGCCAACGCGGAAAAGGCCATCTCCAACATGAACCAACAGCTGGAGGACTCGGGTGTTGACGGCATGCTCACGGCCGAACAGCTGGCGGACTACAACGTTGTCGAAGACGAAGCCCTGACGAATGCCGAACGCGCGCTGACCGACAGGACCTGGGCGTACGGCCACGTGGTGGTTGACGAGGCCCAGGAGCTTTCGCCCATGCAGTGGCGGTTGCTGGTGCGTCGCTGCCCCGTGAAGTCGTTCACCATTGTGGGGGACATCGCCCAGACAAGCTCCGCCGCCGGCGCCTCCTCGTGGCGGCAGTCGCTCTCACCGTTCATGGGTGACCGCTGGTCGCTGGAGGAACTGACCGTCAACTACCGCACGCCCACCCAGATCGCCGAGGCAGCGGTCCGCATGGCGAACGCGGCCGGCCAGGTTGTCTCAGCCCCCAAGGCGGTGCGCGACGGCGAATGGGCACCCATTGTTGACCACGTTGCCGCCGGTGAGGTGGTGGCCCAGGTGGTGGCCGTCATGGCTGGGGAGTCTGAAGCCGTTGGCGGGGGATTGGTGGCAGTGATCGCCCCTCCGTCCATGGTGGCCGAGACGGCTGCCGCCCTGCGCGCGGTCTTTGGCCACAGGGTGGGCCATGGTGCCGGCTCCGTGGAGCAGGACATTGTGGTCCTTGACCCGCACGAGGCCAAGGGCCTGGAATTTGACGGCGTCGTGATCGTGGAACCGGCCGCCTTGCTGGCCGGAGCCGGCGGACGGGTGGGAGACCTGTACGTCGCCATGACGCGTCCCACCCAGCGCCTGCGCCTGATCACTTCGGAGCCGCTGCCCGAGGGCATCGAAGCCTAGCCATTGTGCCCGGTGGCCCGCTGAATTGACTTCAGCGGGACGTAACGGGTGCCCGAATCGAAAGAACCGGCGTCGTGCTGGTATTTTTGGAGCGTGTCTTTGCAAACGGAACTCCGCGCCCCCCAGAACGACCCCAGCTTCGCCAATGTTTGGCAGGAGCTCAAGTGGCGGGGCCTGGTCCAGGTCTCCACCGACGAGGCAGCACTCGAAGAGCTGCTCGCCGGTGAGCCGATCACGTATTACTGCGGCTTCGACCCCACCGCCCCCAGCCTGCACCTGGGCAACCTGGTCCAGCTGCTGACCATGCGTCGTATGCAGCTGGCCGGCCACAAGCCGTTGGGCCTGGTGGGCGGTTCCACCGGTCTGGTGGGGGGTCCGCGCCCGACGGCGGAACGTACCATGAACTCGAAGGAGACCGTTTCCGAGTGGGTTGGCTACCTGCAGGGCCAGGTGCAGCGCTTCCTCTCCTTTGAAGGCGACAATGCCGCCCGCATGGTCAACAACCTTGACTGGACGGCGCCCATGAGTGCCATCGACTTCCTGCGCGACATCGGCAAGTACTTCCGGGTCGGCACCATGATCAAGAAGGACATTGTCGCCTCACGCCTGAATTCCGATGAGGGCATCAGCTACGCGGAATTCAGCTACCAAGTCCTGCAGGGCATGGACTACCTGGAACTGTTCCGCCAATACGGCTGCGTGCTGCAGCAGGGCGGCTCGGACCAGTGGGGCAACCTGACCAGCGGCACCGACCTCATCCGCAAGGTTGAGGGCGCCTCCGTGCACGCGCTGGGGACGCCGTTGATCACCAACTCCGACGGCACCAAGTTCGGCAAAAGCGAGGGCAACGCCATCTGGCTCGACGCCACCATGTGCAGCCCGTTCGACATGTACCAGTTCTGGCTGAACACGGCCGATGCCGACGTCGTTGACCGCCTGAAGGTGTTCACGTTCCTCACCCGCGAGCAGATGGACGCCATTGCGGTGTCCGTGGCCGAAAAGCCACAGGCCCGCGAAGGCCAGCGAACCCTGGCGTTTCAGGTGACGTCCCTAGTTCACGGAGTGGATGCCACCCTGAAAGTCATTGCTGCCTCGGGTGCATTGTTCGGCCAGGGCGATCTGGCCGAATTGGATCTGGTGACCCTGGAATCGGCAACACGCGAACTGCCCCGGGCCTCGGCACCGGCCGCAGGCGTGGGCATTGTTGAGCTGCTCGTTGCCTCAGGCCTTTCCGCCAGCAATTCCGCGGCCCGCCGCACGGTGGGGGAGGGTGGCGCCTACGTGAACAACGTCAAGGTAACCGACCCCGATACTGTCCTTGGTTCTGTTGACGCCTTGCATGGGAAGTACCTGCTGGTGCGTCGTGGCAAGCGGACGTTGTCCATGGTGGAGCTTGCCGGCTAATCCCCAAGCGCTCCCCCGCCCTCGCAAGCTCGGGCGGGGGAGCGCTTGGGGCCCATGCATTAAGGTGCCTGCCCTTGATTTGTGTTGGGGGTGGGTTGTTGTGTAGTGTTCTATCTGTTGCTTGCGCAACGCTGGGCCACCTTGT
>JBAUMA010000078.1:0-5655 GCA_049578485.1 Specibacter sp. | reverse complement strand
GCTGGCGGGTGTGCTGGTGCTGCTGGCCCTGGCGTCTACGGCCTTTACCCGCGTTCTGGTGCGACGCCGGCGCCTTGGCCTGGTGCGGGGCCTGGGGTCCAAGAGCGCGGGCAAAGCGGGCGATCCGCGTGATGCGCCGCAAATGCTTGCCTGGCGTGAATTGCGGGCCGCCGCCGTCGACTACGGGCACCGGCACGACCCCTCCCTGACGGCGGCGCAGCAGGGCCGGCAGATCATTGAGAGGGCCGGCCCGGCGGAGGCCGCCGATGTCGAACTCATTCGCGGCGCCTACGAACAGACCGTGTACGGGCCGCCTGCCGGGGACAGCGCCCAGGGGCGCGATGACCTGGCCGACGCCGTGGAACGAGTCTCCTCGGCCCTGGCGGCCGGTGCCGGTCCGCTAGCCCGCTTCCTCGCCACAGCCCTGCCGCCGTCGTTGTTCCAAAACATTCGCTAGCCGCCGGCACCGCTGAAAGGACACATCTCCGAGATTAAACAGTTGAGGGGACACATCTCCCCACGCCCCCCAATCTTTACCGCGCTGGGCGCGATAAAGATTGGGGCCCTCGGGCGCGTGGGCCCAGGAGTTGTGTCCCCTCAACAGCTGCGGCTAGGCGTTGTGCGGGGACGGCATGCCGATGTACTGGATGTACTGGTACTCGGCGATGCCCTCGACGCTGCCTTCACGGCCCATGCCGGACTGCTTGACGCCGCCGAACGGTGCTGCGGCGTTGGAGATGACGCCAGCGTTCAGGCCCATCATGCCCACCTCGAGGCGGTCGGCCATGCGCAGGCCGCGGTTGAGGTCCTTCGTGAACACGTAGGAGGCCAGGCCGTATTCGGTGTCGTTGGCCAGGGCCACGGCCTCGTCCTCGGTCTTGAACGTCACGATCGGGGCCACCGGGCCGAAGATCTCCTCGGAGAGGATGCGGGCGCCGGGTTCCACGCCCTTCAGCACGGTGGGCTGGTAGAAGTAGCCCGGGCCGTCCACGGGCGCACCGCCGGTGACGGCACTGGCGCCGTCGGCCAGCGCGTCCGAGACGAGGGAGTGGACCTTGTCGCGGCTCTTGGCGTCGATCAGCGGGCCCACCTTGGTCTCCGGCTCCGTGCCGCGGCCGGTGGTCATGGCGGCCATCTTGGCGGCGAACTTGCTGGCGAACTCGTCGGCCACGGTGTCCTGGACGATGAAGCGGTTCGCGGCCGTGCAGGCCTCGCCCATGTTGCGCATCTTGGCGGCCATGGCGCCGTCGACGGCGGCGTCGAGGTCGGCGTCGGCAAACACCAGGAACGGGGCATTGCCGCCGAGCTCCATGGAGGTGCGCAGCACATTCTGGGAGGCATCTGCCAGAAGGCGGCGGCCCACGGGGGTGGAGCCGGTGAAGGAGAGCTTGCGCAGGCGGTTGTCCTTGATCAGCGGCCCGGTGACCTCGCCGGCCGTGGAGGTGGCGACGACGTTCAGGACCCCGGCGGGCAGGCCGGCATCCATCATGATCTCGGCGAACAGCTGGCTGGTCAGCGGCGTGAGGTTGGCGGGCTTGAGCACCATGGTGCAGCCAGCCGCGACGGCGGGGGCGATCTTGCGGGTTGCCATGGCCAGCGGGAAGTTCCACGGGGTGATCAGCAGGCACGGGCCCACGGGCTTCTTCTGCACCAGGAGCCGGGAGGTGCCTTCCGGGGAGCTGGAGAAACGGCCGAACGAGCGTACGGCCTCCTCGGAGAACCAGCGCAGGAATTCGGCGCCGTACGTGACCTCGCCGCGGGCCTCGGCCAGCGGCTTGCCCATTTCCAGGGTCATCAACAGCGCAAAGTCGTCGGCACGGGCCGTGACCATGTCGAAGGCGCGGCGCAGGATTTCGGCACGTTCGCGCGGGGCGGTGGCGGCCCAGGAGTCCTGGGCGGCGACGGCGGCATCGAGGGCGGCGGCACCGTCGACCGCACCGGCGTCGGCAATGGTCAGCAGCACCTGGCCCGTGGCGGGGTCCTCGACGTCGAACGTCTTGCCGGACGCCGCCGGGCGCCACTCACCGTTGATCAACAGCCCGGTGGGGACTTCGGCCAGCAGGGAGCTTTCGCGCTCGGAAAGTTTGGCGGCAGCGGTCACGGTCATGATGACTCCTATGTCAGTTGGCACGGCCCGGGCATGGATGCACGGAACTGTGGGACGGTGTGTGGTGCTTTAACGTTCACGGTAGTTCTCCGCCGCCAAAAGTGTCTACGCATGTGCGCACTATTGGAAACGGATTTGCTGTGCATTTGTCCAACGCCTTTACCGCCGCCCGGACCGCCGCCGTGCCCAATCCGGCTACCTTATGCGTCGAACCCGCGGCGGGTTTTGCGCCGGTCGGGTGCCTGCGCCCGACCCGTCGCGGGTTTGGCGCAGGACTACCCGAATTAGGCCCGGGCGGCCAGCACGGCGCTGTACAGCTCGCGCTTGCTGACGTGGACGTCGTGGGCGATGACAGCCACGGCCTCCTTCATGCGCATGCCCTGGCCCATGAGTTCGTTGACCGCGGCCACGTGGTCCTCCGGCGTGCCGGGGTCGGCTTCCGGTGCCCCGGAGACGACAATGGCGATTTCCCCGCGGATATCGGCGGCCTCGGCCCATTCCAACAGCCCCGAGAGCGGCTTGCGGATCACTTCCTCATACGTCTTGGTCAGTTCGCGGCACACGGCACCATTGCGGGCCGGGCCAAAGGCGGTGTGGAGTGCGCGGAGCATGGCTTCCAGACGGTGCGGGGCCTCAAAGAAGACCATGGTGCGCTTTTCCGTAGCCAAATCGTGCAGCCGCGCGGCACGCTCCCCCGACTTGCGCGGCAGGAATCCCTCAAAGCAAAAACGGTCGGTGGGCAGCCCGGACAGCGCCAGCGCAGTCAGCACCGCGGACGGCCCGGGAGCTGCGGTCACGCGCACGCCGGCCGCGACGGCGGCTTCCACGAGCCTGAACCCGGGGTCGGAGACGGAGGGCATGCCGGCGTCGGTCACCATGAGCAGCACCTTGCCGGCCTGCACCTGGGCCAGCAGCTCGGGGGTCTTGGCCGCCTCGTTGTGTTCGTGGTAGCTGACGATCCGGCCGGTCACGCTCACCTGGAGGGAGGTGACCAGGCGGTGCAGCCGGCGGGTGTCTTCGGCCGCCACGATGTCCGCGGCCGCCAGCCAGGAGATGAGCCGGGCGGTGGCGTCACCCATGTTGCCGATGGGGGTTGCCGCCAGGACAATGAACCCTTCGCCCGGGGCGGCCGCCGGAGCCAGGACGGAATCAAGCCCGGCGTCGGGCTCTTCGGCGGGTGTTTCGTCGGCTGTGGGATCGAGGTCCAGGTCATCTTCCATGACTCAAGCGTAGTAGGCCGTGGCGGCACCGGCGCACTGGGTAGCATGGACTGCGTGCAACCCAACGCCACGGACTCCCCCACCACCGCCCCGGATCTCCCGCCCACCGACGCCACCGCCCCGGACAGGACAGCCGCAAGCGCCGTGGAATCGCCGGGCATGGCTGGTGCCGGAGCCCGGGAACTGAGGTGGCTGCGTGATCCCGCCCAGGCATTCACCCAGGGGGCCCTGGGCGCACGGCTGATTGGCGCCCGCGCATCCTTCACGTCCACCCCGGCAAGCCTGCGCCTGTGGTTCTGGCTGGCCCCGGCGTTGGCGTCCGTGATTGGCGGCGTGCTGCGGTTTGTCCGCCTGGGCCAGCCGGGATCGCTGGTGTTTGACGAGACCTATTACATCAAGGATGCCTACAGCTACCTGCAGAGCGGCTACGAGCGCAATTGGGCCGAGAAGGCCAATGACCTCTTTAACAAGGGCGATTTCGCCGGCCTCCAGAGCACGCCCGAATATGTGGTGCACCCTCCCGTGGGCAAATGGATGATCGCGTTTGGCATGTGGCTGTTCGGCCCGTCGAGCACGTTCGGCTGGCGGTTCACGGCGGCTCTGGTGGGCACCATTTCCATCTTCCTGCTCGCCCTAATTGCGCAAAAGATGTTCCGCTCCACCATTTTGGGCGCCGTGGCCGGGCTCCTCTTTGCCGTGGACGGCCATGCGATCGTGCAGTCGCGCACCTCGCTGCTGGATGTTTTTGTCATGTTCTGGGCGCTGGTCGCGTTTGCCGCGGTCCTGATGGACCGTGATGACGGACGACGCCGGCTGGCCGCCCGCCTGTCAAGGCTCACTTCCCAGGGTGGCCGGGTGCAGGCCAAGTGGCTGCTGTACGGGCCGTGGCTGGGCATCCGTTGGTGGCGGCTGGCGGCCGGGATCGCCCTGGGACTGTGCATCGGAACCAAGTGGTCGGGATTGTTTTTCCTGGCGGCCTTCGGCGTCATGAGCGTCGTGTGGGACATGAGTGCGCGCCGTACGGCCGGCATCAGGTACTGGGTCTCCGGCGCCATCCTCAAGGACGGGGTCCTCGCATTCGTCAGCATGGTACCGGTGGCCGCCGTGACCTACCTGGCCACCTGGACGGGCTGGTTCCTGTCCAAGGACGCCTACGACAGGAACTGGGCGGCGTCGAACCCGTCCAGCACGTGGGGCTGGATCCCGGACTCGCTGCGGTCGCTGTGGCACTACCACTCCACGGCGTACAACTTCCATACGGGACTGTCCTCGGACCACCCGTACAAGGCCAATGCGTGGTCATGGTTGGTTATGGGCAGGCCCACCTCGTTTTACGCCCAGTACCCCACGAAGGGCCAGGACGGCTGCACGGCGGACAAGTGCGCCGTCATGGTCACCAGCCTGGGCAACCCGCTGATCTGGTGGGGCGGCACGCTGGCACTTTTGTTCCTGATCGGAGTTTGGGCCCTCCGGCGCGACTGGCGGGCCGGCGCCATCCTGGTGGGCTTTGCCGCCGGCTACGTGCCGTGGCTGCTGTACCCCGAGCGCACCATCTTCTTCTTTTATGCCATCGCCTACGAGCCGTTCATGATCCTGGCCATCACCATGGTGCTGGGCATGGTCATGGGCAAGGTGGGCAAGCCGCCCTGGCGGCGGCAGCAGGGCGCCTTGTTTGCTGGGATCTTCGTGGTCCTGGCCG
This sequence comes from Specibacter sp., assembly GCA_049578485.1. Taxonomy (GTDB): domain Bacteria; phylum Actinomycetota; class Actinomycetes; order Actinomycetales; family Micrococcaceae; genus Specibacter. The sequence continues at coordinate 629 of JBAUMA010000078.1, read as the reverse complement.
TGGCCCTGAGCGCCTACTTCTACCCGCTGTGGGCCGCCGAGACCATCCCGTACGAATATTGGCGCCAGCACATGTGGCTGCCCAGCTGGATCTAAGCGGTCCCTTTAAAGAAGCTCGACGCCGGCCCCGTGGGGACCGGCGTCGAACGAGCCTCGAGTGTGAAGTTCGGGCGTTAGAGAGCAGCCGCGCGGCGTCCCGGGTGCTTGGCACGGGCGGACACCTTGCGGCGGCCCTTGGTGGGCCAGGTGAACGCCAGGGTCAGGGAGGACACCACCAGCACAAAGGCGCCGATGAAGATCCCCGAGTCGGACCAGAAATCGCTGGGGAATAGCCTGATCAGGGTGTCGTCGGTGTAGAACGTCCAGGTGCCGTTGGCAAAGAACATCTCGTGGAAGTCGGTGAAGAAGCGCTCCCAGCCGGTGAGCGCAAAGGCGCCCAGCCCGATGACCAGCACCAGGGTGGCCACGGAGCCGGCAAACAAGCCGCGGCGCACGCCGCCGACGCTGCGCCGGGACAGGTAGACCACGGCGATGACCATGAAGACGGCCAGGACTGCGCCCACGATGAACGCCATGGTGATCACGCTCTTGACGTCGGCCATGTGCGCCACCTCGCGCGCCAGGAACAAC
>JBAUMA010000077.1:0-3335 GCA_049578485.1 Specibacter sp. | reverse complement strand
CATCAACATGGTCCCCACCTCCACGGGTGCCGCCAAGGCCATCGGCCTGGTCCTGCCGGAACTGAAGGGCAAGCTCGATGGTTACGCCATCCGCGTACCCGTCCCGACAGGCTCCGCCACCGACCTGACCGCCACGGTCAGCCGCGAAGTTACCGTCGAGGAAGTCAACGCCGCCTACAAGGCTGCCGCGGCAGAGGGCAAGCTCGCCGGCTACCTGACGTACACCGAAGACCCGATCGTCTCCTCGGACATCGTTGGGGACCCGTCCTCCTCGATCTTCGACTCCGGCCTGACCAAGGTCATCGGCAACCAGGTAAAGGTTGTCTCCTGGTACGACAACGAGTGGGGCTACTCCAACCGCCTCGTCGACCTGACCGAACTCGTCGCATCGAAGCTGGGCTAGGACCAACAATGACATTGCACACCCTCAGCGAACTCATCGATGAAGGTGTCCGCGGGCGGTACGTTCTCATCCGTAGCGATTTGAACGTGCCGCTCGACGGCTCTGTAGTCACCGATGACGGCCGCATCAAGGCCTCGCTTCCCGTGATCAAGGCATTGGCCGACGCCGGTGCCAAGGTTTTGGTCAGCGCCCACCTTGGCCGCCCGAAGGGTGCCCCGGAGGCAAAGTACTCCCTGGCCCCCGCCGTGACGCGGCTTGCGGAGCTCGCACCCGAGCTCAACGCCACCCTGGCCGCCGACACGACGGGTCCCGCCGCACAGGCGGGCGCCGCCGCGTTGGCCGACGGCTCCGTCCTGGTCCTGGAAAACGTGCGTTTCGACGCCCGTGAAACCTCCAAGGACGACGCCGAGCGGGCCGCCTTTGCCGGCGAGCTCGCAGCCCTGACAGGCAACAACGGCGCGTACGTGGATGACGCCTTTGGCGCCGTCCACCGCAAGCACGCCAGCGTCTACGACATCGCCAAGGTGCTGCCGTCCTACCAGGGCGACCTGGTGCGCACCGAGTTGGAGGTCCTGCGCAAGCTGACCACCGACACCGAGCGCCCCTACGTGGTGGTCCTGGGCGGGTCCAAGGTCTCCGACAAGCTGGCCGTCATTGACAACCTGCTGGGCAAGGCCGACACCATTTTGGTGGGCGGAGGCATGATGTTCACGTTCCTGGCTGCCCAGGGACACAAGGTAGGCGCGTCACTGCTCGAAGTCGACCAGATTCCCGTCGTCCAGGACTACCTCAAGCGCGCAGCGGAGGCCGGCACCACTTTCGTGTTGCCCACCGACGTTGTGGTGGCTGCCGGCTTTGCCGCCGACGCCGCCCATGAAGTGGTTGCCTCCGACGCCATCGAGGCAAGCTCCTTTGGGGCCGGCGGGCTCGGCCTGGACATCGGCCCGGTCTCCGGCGCGGCCTTTGCCGCCGCCATTGAATCGGCCAAGACAGTGTTCTGGAACGGTCCCATGGGCGTGTTTGAGTTTGCCGCGTTTGCCGAGGGCACCCGTGCCGTGGCAGGCGCCCTGGCAGCCAACACCGCCAAGGGCGGCTTCACCGTGGTCGGCGGCGGCGACTCCGCCGCGGCCGTCCGCACCCTCGGCTTTGACGATGCGGCCTTTGGGCACATCTCCACCGGTGGAGGGGCAAGCCTGGAATTCCTCGAAGGCAAGGAACTGCCCGGTTTGAGCGCCCTGGAGCGCTAAGCAGGAAGGCGGTGGCGGGATTATCCCGCCGCCGCCTTTGTTGCGCCACCCGGTGCAACATACTTTTTGGTTTTACTTTAGCTATGCAAGAAACGAGAGAGCGATGACGACTTCGACCAACGGTAAATTTGACCGCACACCGCTGATTGCCGGCAACTGGAAGATGAACATGGACCACGTCCAGGGCATCACCTTGCTGCAGAAGCTGGCGTGGACGCTTACGGACGCCCGCCACGACTTCAGCCGTGTTGAAGTTTCCGTTTTCCCGCCGTTCACCGACATCCGCGGCGTCCAGACGCTCGTGCAGGGTGACAAGCTCAAGCTCAGCTACGGCGGCCAGGACCTGTCCGACAAGGACTCCGGCGCCTACACTGGCGACATCTCCGGCACGTTCCTGAACAAGCTTGGTTGCACCTACGTTCTGGTGGGCCACAGCGAACGCCGCGAAATCCACGGCGAGAGCGATGAACTGCTCAACGCCAAGGTCAAGGCCGCGTTCCGCAACGAAATCACCCCCGTGCTGTGTGCCGGCGAAGGCCTGGAAATCCGCCAGGCCGGCACGCATGTCGAGCACACGCTCGCCCAGGTCCGTGCCGGCGTCGCAGGCCTCACCGCCGAGCAGGCCGCACAGCTGGTCATCGCCTACGAGCCCATCTGGGCCATCGGCACTGGCGAAGTTGCAGGCCCGGCCGACGCCCAGGAACTCTGCGCCGCCATCCGCGCCGAACTGGCCGAACTGTACAACGGCGAAACCGCCGCCAAGACGCGCCTGCTCTACGGCGGATCCGTCAAGGCCAACAACGTTGCAGCCATCATGGCCGAGCGCGACGTTGACGGCGTGCTCGTTGGCGGGGCAAGCCTGGACGCCGGCGAGTTTGCCAACATCGCCCGCTTTGAAAGCCACCTCGTCACCAGCTGAGCACCCATGCTCGCGCGCTTTGCCTCTTTCAGGTCTTGATCCGTGTCCGTTCGCCATGTGAGAGCGGGGGCGGATAGACTTGGGGGCGGAATTAGACATTGATCGAACCACGCTGAAAGGCCACAAGTGGAAGTACTACAAATCGCCCTGCAGATCATCCTGGGTGTCACCAGCTTGCTGTTGACCCTGTTGATCCTGCTCCACAAGGGCCGCGGCGGTGGATTGTCGGACATGTTTGGTGGCGGCATGAGCTCCAACCTCGGTTCCTCCGGCGTTGCCGAGCGGAACCTGAACCGTTTCACGGTAGTCCTGGGCATCACCTGGGGCCTGGTGATCATCGGCCTGGGCCTGATCATGTCCTACGCGACGTAGCATCACGCCAGATACAAAAAGGTCCCGTCCGGAACATTCCGGACGGGACCTTTTTATGTTGGGCCCATGCCGGCCAGGTTCCCGAAAAATCGCGACAGCGATTTTCCGGGCCGGCCGGTGGGGACTAAGTGTCCCGGCGCATGAGCTGCTCGGGAACCTTGGCGGCGGCTTCCTGGTCGATCAACCACAGGGTCTTGGACACGCCGTGAGCGCCCGACGCCGGCACCTGGACGGGGTTCGCCCCGGCCAGTCCCAGCCCCACGGCTGCGGCCTTGTCGGCTCCGGCGGCCACGATCCAGATTTCCTGGGCCGAGTTCACCGCCTCGAGTGTTAGGGACACGCGCAGCGGCGGCGGCTTGGGGGAGTTGCGGACCCCCACCACGGGAACGCCTTG
>JBAUMA010000076.1:0-4163 GCA_049578485.1 Specibacter sp. | reverse complement strand
GCCGCCGGATTCGGTGCACCGGGCGCGGGCCGGGCGCGTGCCGCGGATCACGGTGTCCACATTGTCGCCCGGATTGCGGGAGCGCGCGGGCGGAACCGTACACTTGGTACGTGACTCCTGAAGAACTTTCTGCCGCCATTACCACCTGCCTCAAAGACGCCGTCGACGCCGGTGAACTCACTGTTCCCGCCGAGGCACTGCCCAAGGAGGTGCGGGTCGAACGGCCCAAGAGCCGCGAACACGGTGACTGGGCCACCAACATCGCCCTGCAGCTGGCCAAGCCCGCCGGCGTGCCGCCGCGCAAGATCGCCGAGGTGCTCAGCACCCGCCTGGCGCAGATCCCCGGCGTGTCCAAGGTCGACATTGCCGGCCCCGGATTCCTGAACATCACCGTTGACGCCGCCGCCGCCGGCGAGCTGGCCAAGGCCATCGTCGAGGCGGGCGCCGGCTTCGGCACCAACACGCAGATGGCCGGGACGAAGATCAACCTCGAGTTCGTCTCCGCCAACCCCACCGGGCCCATCCACCTCGGCGGCACCCGCTGGGCCGCCGTCGGCGACTCCCTGGCGCGCGTCTTCCAATCGCAGGGCGCAGACGTCACCCGTGAGTACTACTTCAACGACCACGGCAACCAGATCGACAAGTTTGCCCGCTCCCTGCTGGCCAGCGCCAAGGGTGAGCCCGCTCCCGAGGATGGCTACGGCGGAGCGTACATCGAGGACATCGCCAAGGAGGTCATGGCGAAAAACCCCGGCATCCTCGGCAGTGAGGACCCGCAGGAGGAGTTCCGCGCCCAGGGCGTGGACCTCATGTTCGCAGCCATCCGTGCCTCGCTGCACGAGTTCGGCGTCGACTTTGACGTCTACTTCCACGAGAACTCCCTCTTCGAAGATGGCGCCGTCGAGAAGCTCCTGGAGCAGCTCAAGGGCTCCGGCAACATGTACTTGAAGGACGGCGCCTGGTGGCTGAACTCCACCGACTACGGCGACGACAAGGACCGCGTGGTCATCAAGAGCGACGGCAACGCCGCCTACATTGCCGGGGACATCGCCTACTTCAAGAACAAGCGCGACCGCGGTTTCGACCTGTGCATCTACATGCTCGGCGCAGACCACCACGGCTACGTGGCCCGCCTCAAGGCGGCCGCCGCAGCCATGGGCGATGACGCCGACCGCGTCGAGGTGCTCATCGGCCAGATGGTGAACCTGGTCCAGGGCGGCAAGCCCGTACGCATGTCCAAGCGCGCCGGCACGGTTGTCACCATGGAAGACCTGGTGGAGATCGTCGGCACGGACGCCGCCCGCTACTCGCTGGCTCGCTTCTCCTCGGACTCCAACATCGACATCGACCTGGACGTGCTGACTAAGAAGTCCAACGAGAACCCCGTGTTCTACGTCCAGTACGCCCACGCCCGCACCTGCGCCGTCGGCCGCAATGCCAAGGCCGCCGGCGTGGACCGCAGCGCCTTCGACGCCGGCGCGCTCAGCCACGCCACGGAGTCAGAGCTCCTGGCCGTGCTGGGCCAGTACCCGGGCGTGTTGGTCCAGGCTGCCGACTTCCGCGAACCGCACCGCGTGGCCCGCCACCTGGAAGTCATCGCCGGCGCCTACCACCGCTGGTACGACGCCTGCCGCGTGACGCCCATGGGCGAGGAAGCCATCACCGACACGAACCGCACCCGCCTGTGGCTCAACGACGCCGTGGGCCAGGTCTTGTCCAACGGCTTGTCGCTGCTCGGCGTCTCCGCACCGGAACGGATGTAGTCGTGGCCGAAAAGACTGAGCCGGCCCTGGTAGCCGGATCAACGCTGGCCCCCGCATGGCTGCCACCCGCCGGCGATGTCAACGAGTTGGTGCCCTCCATGTGGGCCAACGACGTCGAACGCGGCCCCAGCGGTGAAGTCACCGTCAGCGGCGTGCCGGTCAGCTCGCTGAAGGAACAGTTCGGCACCCCGCTGTTCGTCATGAGCGAGGGCGATTTCCGTGCCCGCGCCCGGGCGTTCAAGGACGCCTTCGACTCTGCGTTCATGGACATTTGCGGCGGCGTCGACGTGTACTACGCCGGAAAGTCGTTCCTGTGCACCGAGGTGGCCCGCTGGGTCGAGTCCGAGGGGCTGCGCCTTGACACCTGCTCCGGCGGCGAGCTGGCCGTTGCAGCCCGCGCCGGGCTCACAGGGGAGAAGTTGGGCCTGCACGGGAACAACAAATCCAACGCGGAGATCAATCGCGCCCTGGACATGGGGCTCGGCCGGATCGTGGTGGACAGCCTGCACGAGCTGCGCCGGGTTGCCGAGCTGGCCGCGGCCCGCAACGCCACGGCCAATGTGATGCTGCGCCTGACGCCCGGCGTCCACGCCCACACGCACGAGTCCATCGCCACGGCCCACGAGGACCAAAAGTTCGGCCTCAGTTTCATTGCCGAGGATCCGGAAGCGCCCGGCATGAGCGCCGCGGAGGCAGCCTCCAAACTGGCCGTCGAGGCCGAAAGCATCAACTTCCTTGGCTTCCACGCCCACATCGGCTCGCAGATCTTTGAGGCCGAGGGCTTTGAGATTGCCGCGCGCAAGCTGCTCGCCTTTACGCACGAGATCCAGGCCAAATACGGCATCACCCTGCCGGAGCTGGACCTGGGCGGAGGCTACGGCATCGCCTACACGGCCGTGGACACCCCGCGCCCGGCGGCCGAGGTTGCCGAGGCGATGGCCGCCGTCGTCCGCGAGACGTGCGCGGCACTGGACATGGCATCACCGCGGATCTCGATCGAACCCGGCCGTGCCATCGTGGGCAGCACCACGTTCACGCTGTACGAGACGGGCACATTGAAAACCGTGCAGGTCGAGGTGGACGGCGCGGACGGCATGACGGCTCCGCGACGCTATGTGTCGGTTGACGGCGGCATGAGCGACAACGCCCGTCCGGTGCTCTATGACGCGGATTATTCGGCCGTTGTGGCCAATCGCGCCTCTGCGCAGGCTCCCGCTTTGTCCCGAGTAGTGGGCAAACATTGCGAGAGTGGTGACATTGTTGTTAGAGATGTATATCTGCCCAATGACGTGGCGGCCGGGGATTTGCTTGCAGTTCCCGGAACGGGCGCGTATTGCTGGGCATTGGCCAGCAACTACAACTATGTGCCCCGTCCGCCCGTCGTGGCCGTCACCGACGGTGCCGCGCGCTTGATTGTGCGTGGCGAGACAGAAGACGATTTGCTGGCACGCGATTTAGGGGCCTAGAGAGACTTTGACAGAGCGCAATACCGTGGACACTGCTGTGTCCGCACCGACGAAAACCTTGAAGGTGGCCCTGCTGGGCGCCGGAAATGTGGGCGCCCAGGTGGCCCGCATCCTGCTTGAGGATGCGGACGCCCTGGCGGCCCGCACCGGTGCGCGGCTGGAACTGACGGGCATTGCGGTGCGCAATATTGACGCCCCCCGCGACGTGGACCTGCCCCGTGAGCTGTTCACCACCGACGCCTCCGCCCTGGTGCGCGGGGCCGACGTCGTCATTGAGCTCATGGGCGGGCTGGAGCCGGCACGCACGCTGATCCTGGAAGCCATCGAGCACGGCGCCACCGTGGTCACCGGCAACAAGGCCCTGCTGGCCGTGGACGGCCCCAGCCTGTACGAGAAGGCCGACGCCGCGGGCGTGCAGCTTTCCTACGAGGCCGCCGTGGCCGGAGCCATCCCGATCCTGCGCCCCATCAGGGACTCGCTGGCAGGGGACAAGATCACCCGCGTCATGGGCATCGTCAACGGCACCACGAACTTCATCCTTGACCAGATGGACACCACGGGCGCCCAGTTTGCCGACGCCTTGGCCGAAGCCACCCGGCTGGGCTACGCCGAGGCCGACCCCACGGCCGACATCGAGGGCCACGACGCCGCGGCCAAGGGCGCCATTCTCGCCTCGCTGTCCTTCCACACGCGCTTTGCGCTGGAGGACGTCCACTGCCAGGGCATCACGAACGTCACGGCCGATGACATCGCGGCCGCCAAGGACGCCGGCTTCGTCATCAAGCTGCTCGCCATCGCCGAGAAGCTTGACTCCACCAACGACGCCGGCGAGGTCACCACGGGCGTCAGCGTCCGGGTGCACCCCACCCTGCTTCCCCGCGAACATCCCCTCGCCGCCGTGCACGGCGCCTTCAACGCTGTCTTCATCGAGGCC
>JBAUMA010000075.1:0-1675 GCA_049578485.1 Specibacter sp. | reverse complement strand
GCACCCTGAACAGGGCAGCCACAGTGTCCGCCCAGGCACCCGCGGCGTTGACCACCGTGGCCGCCGAGATCACATGCACCCCCGCGACCACTGCAAATCCGCCGCCGGCGTTGGTGGCGGCGGCCTGGACGGGCGCGCCCGTGAGGATCACGGCGCCGGCCGCCAGGGCCTGGCTGCGGTAGTAGTCGATCAGGGCCGGGACATCCACCTCCATGGACGTGCCGTCGAGGGCGGCGGCCTCGAACACCTCCGGGCGCAAATCGGTGCTGAGTAACATGGCGTCCGCCTGTTCCACGGCGACCAGGTTGGCATTGGTGCCTACAAGGGCGCGCACCTCGGACTCGGAACCCAGCGTGAGCAGCGGGCGCGGCTTGAGGATCGGCGTCGGCAGCCCGGCGGAAATCTGCTGCACCAGGGCGATGCTGCGCCGGGTCAGCTCCTGGATGGGATCGGGTCCGTAGCTGGGCTGCATCTGCCGGGCCGACCTCGAGGAGCTGTGGAAGGCCAGCGTCTCCTCGGCCTCAACCACCACAACCGAAAGGGTCGGTGCCAGACGCCAGGCCAGGGACAGTCCGGCGATCCCGCCGCCAATGATGACTACGTCAGCGTCCATGCAGCAATCGTGGCACAGCTCCGCCTCAAAAACTCACACCACCGTCGTCTATGTTGCAGTTGTTGGACGAAAAACCCTCAAATTCGCCTTTTTCGGTCCAACAACTGCAACACAGACGGGCGGGTGGTTAGGAGGAGGCCCCGCGGGCGGCGACGAACGCCCGCACGCACGTTTCGACGTCGTCCGTGCTGTGGGCAGCGGAGAGCTGAACCCTGATGCGGGCGGCGCCGCGCGGCACCACGGGGAAGCTGAACGCGGTGACGAACACGCCGTGCGTGAGCATTTCACCGGCTACGCGGGCAGCCTCGACGGCGTCGCCAAACATGACGGGCACAATGGCGTGCTCTCCGGGGAGCAGTTCGAAGCCTTCCTCGCTCATGCGGCGGCGGAACAGGCTGGCGTTCTCGAACAGCTTGGTGCGCAGTTCGCCGGACGTTGCAACGAGTTCCAGCGCCTTCAGCGTCGCGGCCACGATGGCGGGGGCAAGGGAGTTGGAGAACAGGTACGGGCGGGCCTTTTGGCGCAGCATGGCGACGATCTCGCCGCGTGCGGCAACATAACCGCCGGATGCGCCGCCCAGTGCCTTGCCGAAGGTGCCGGTGTAGATGTCCACGCGGTCGCTGACGCCGGCGTGCTCCGGGGTGCCGGCCCCCGTGGCGCCCATGAAGCCCACGGCGTGGGAGTCATCCACCATGACCAGCGCGCCGTATTTGTCGGCGAGGTCGCAGATTTCGTCGAGCCTGGCGACAGTGCCGTCCATCGAGAAGGCGCCATCGGTGGCGATGACAATGTGGCGCTTGCCGGCGGTGCGCGCACTTGTAAGCTGGGCTTCAAGGTCGGCCATGTCATTGTTGGCGTAGCGGTAGCGCGCCGCCTTGCACAGGCGGATGCCGTCGATGATGGAGGCGTGGTTGAGCGCGTCGGAGATGATGGCGTCGGCCGGGCCGAACAGCGACTCGAACACACCGCCGTTGGCATCGAAGCAGGAGGAGAACAAAATGGTGTCCTCGGTGCCCAGGAACTTCGAGACCGCGGCCTCCAGTTCCAGGTGCAGGTCCTGGG
>JBAUMA010000074.1:0-5678 GCA_049578485.1 Specibacter sp. | reverse complement strand
CGTGATGGCGTGCCGTGCGGACACCGGACCCATGTTCACGGAGCAGCGTGATGAGGCAACGGTGCATCGCCTTCGGTCACGGTCGGTTCCCACGAACGAGTACTTCCGTATCAGCCTCGGGTGGGAGATCAAAAAGGACATCATTGCCCTGTTTGACGTGATCAAGCCCGATGTCGTGCACGTCCAGAGCCACTACATGATTGGTGGACGCGTGGTCTCCGAGGCCAAGAAACGCGGCATCCGCATTGTGGCCACAAACCACTTCATGCCCGAAAACCTCAACCCCTTCCTGCCGTTCCCGCAATGGTTCAAGAACATTGTTGGCCGGGTTTCCTGGCGCGACATGGGCAAGGTCATGAGCAAGGCCGACGTGGTCACCACGCCCACCCCGCTGGCGGCCAAGGCCATGCACCAGCACGCGTTCCTGCGCAAGGTGCTGCCGCTTTCGAATGGCATTGAGGTTGGCAATTACGAGCTCGCCCCCGGTGAGGTCCTGCCCCGCAACCCTTACCCGACAGTGGCGTTTGTGGGCCGGCTGGCCGAGGAAAAGCACATCGACGTCCTCATTGACGCCATTGCGAAGTCGCCGGCTGACTTGAACCTCCACCTGGTGGTGGTTGGGGGCGGCGAGGTCAAAGCCGCGCTCAAGGCCCAGGCCGAAAAGCTCGGTCTTTCCCAGCGAGTGACTTTTACGGGTCTGATCAGCGACGAGGACCTTCGCGATGTTTACCTGAAGGCGGATCTGTTCGTCATGCCGGGCACCGCCGAGCTGCAGTCCCTGGTCACCCTGGAAGCCATGAGCGCCTCCACTCCCGTGATCCTGGCCAATGCGATGGCCCTGCCGCACCTGGTGGAGGACGGCGTCAACGGCTACTTGTTCACGCCCAACGACAGTGACGACCTGGCTGAGAAGATCACCACCGTCATGCGGTTGTCGCAGGAGGACCGCGCTGCCATGGGGGCGGCCAGCCACGACATGGTGGCCCGCCACGGACTGAAGAAAACGCTTGACACGTTTGAAGACATTTATCGTGGCGGCAGCTACGAGGATCACGCAGTCTAGGACCAAATCCATTAGGATTGCAGGAGTGCTTTTCCCGGACGGGTCATCGATGCCGCCGGGACGGGTGCCCTGTATGGGGCCATAGCTCAGCTGGTTAGAGCGCGGGACTCATAATCCTAAGGTCCTCGGTTCAAGTCCGAGTGGCCCTACATACAAAGCCGCAGGTCAGAGACTCTTTTAGGGGATCTGGCCTGCGGCTCTTTTTCGTTTTGGTGGGAGCTTTGGTGGGAGCTAGCCGCGATTCCGGCCTCGGGCGGGCCTGCGGGCCGGCGGTTAGCTGGGCAGCGGGTACTCGTAGCCAATGCCAAGTGTTGGCTTGAACACCAGCGCGGCAGCATCCTTGGGAACGATAAGAGCCACGGCACCTTCGAGCTTCTGGCCAACGGGAATGGTGGCTGGCAGGCCGTCGGCCTTGGGTACACATCCTGCAGAAGTCGGCACGCCATCCCACGTTGACCCGTCCTTCAAGATGATCGTCAGAACGCCGCCGCCGCTGTTGGCGTAGACGGGCGTCCCGGCCGAGTCCGCCTCGGCCTGAACTGTCATGTTGGCGATCAACATCCGGTAGTCCTGCGAAATTCCCACCGCGAACCCCTCGATCGGCATGCACTCGCCTGGCTTGATCGAACTGACCACGAACATGGCGAGGCCCATGTAGCCATTGGCGGCCACGGCCATGCCTACCGCACCGAATACTCCGATGACGTTCCCGCGGGCGTTCTTCTTGGGATCAAACGGGTCCATCATTGCCGTAGACGCCATGGGACTCGCACTGACCGGCGCCGTGGTCGTTGCCGCTACCGTCGTAACCGTTGATGGAATAGTGGGCGCTACATCATCCTTCGGCGCGACAGATGAGCAACCAGAGAGGGTTAATGCGGCAGCGACGGCCAAGATTGTGATGGTGCGTTTCATGGTTCCCCCTCGTGATGACAGTAGATCAAGCGTAGCCAACGACCCCGCGTCGCTTGAAGGCCGACCTCGAACCGGATGGTGGTCCGGGGGCAGCTGGTTCACGGGTTTCCTGTCCATCGCCCGTTTTGGTGGGAGCTGTGGTGGGTGTTGGTGCTGGTTTCCGTTGGTGTGGGCGAAAATTTTGGCGGAAATTCCATGTTTTCTAAGGATTCTCCGATGTGGTGCGGTGCGGCCGATCCGGGCTGGGATTCCTCCAATGCCCGCCGAAGATCCCTGATCTCGGCCAGGAGCAGGTCGACGTGCGCGGCGGTGGCAATTTCCGCCTTGGCTTCGTTGGCTGAAACCTTTTCAATGAGCCAGCTGGCCAAGGTGGCCGTGACAATACCCAACAGGGCGATGCCGCCGATCATCAGCCCGACGGCGATGCCCCGGCCCAAGCCTGTGACGGGAGCGTAGTCGCCGTAGCCTACGGTGGCGATGGTAACCACAGCCCACCACAAGGCATCGCCAAAGGATGTGATCGAGGCGCCGGGCGCGTTCCGCTCGGCGTCGAACATGGCCAGAGCTCCGATGTAGACGAGCAGCGACGAGGCAGCGATGACATAGGTGACCACCCTGCCGCGCAAGGCATTTCCGGCAACGCGGTGCAGGACGCTGATCAAGGTCACCAGTCGCAGCAGTCGCAAGGGACGCAACATGGGCAGGACCACGATGGCCAACTCGTGCAGGTGTCGCACGAACCATCGACCCCGCTGCTGGGCCAGATACAGGCAGATGGCATAGTCGACGACGAACAAACCCCATGTGAGAGTGATGAAGCGGTTGGTTGCGTTGCCAAGGGCCGCTGAGGGCGTGAGGACTTGCACCGAATAGGCGGCCAGAAACAACACCGAAATGATGATGAGCGGCCATTCGGACATCTTTTGCCAGCGTTCCAAGGTCATGGCGCAATTCTAGGGTTGCTGGAAAAGGGGACCGCGCCCGACGGTGGCAATGTTGCCTGGATCACGAATTTAAGCTAAGTTACTCATGAGTAACAAGTTTGGTGCTGGGCCAGACGGTTGACTTTCAATGGTGATCTCAAGCAAAGGAATACCCGTGTCAAAGGCTGCCCTCGACCCGAACAACCTGCCCTACGCTGATGGCGACTTCTATGGATTTGAGCAGTTGCTCTCCGACGCCGAGCGCGAGCGCCTCCAGGAAATTCGCGACTTCCTTGCAAAGGAAATCAAGCCCATTGCCGTGGACTGTTGGAACCGCGGCGAATTCCCCATGGAGCTCATTCCCAAGCTCGCCGCGGCCAACCTCATGAGCCCCGTGCGTCACCAGGGGTACTCAAACCTTTTCGCGGGCATCGTCCACGCTGAATTCACGCGAGCCGACGCTTCCATCGCCACGTTCATGGGCGTCCACGACGGCCTTTTCACCGGCTCGATTGAAGTGCTGGCTTCCGAAGAACAAAAGGCCGCTTGGCTGCCCGACATCTACGCCATGAAAAAGATTGGCGCCTTCGGGCTGACTGAGCCGCTGGGCGGTTCCGATGTGGCCGGCGGCACCCGAACCACCGCCGTGCGTGACGGGGACAACTGGATCCTCAACGGGGCCAAGCGCTGGATCGGCAATGCCACGTTCTCCGACTGGGTAGTCATCTACGCCCGGGACGTTGCCGACAACCAGGTTAAGGCGTTCTTGGTGGACACTAAGCTGCCTGGCTACACGGCGACCAAGATTGAAAACAAGGTTGCGCTGAGAACCGTGCAAAATGCTGACATCACCCTGGAAAACGTGGTGGTGCCCCACGAATTCAAGCTGGCCGGCGGCAACAGCTTCCGCGACACCAACAAGGTCCTTAAGGTCACCCGGCTCGCCGTTGCATGGCAGGCCGTGGGCCAGCAGATGGCCGCCTTTGACGTGGCACGCCGCTACGCCGTGGAGCGCCACCAGTTTGGACGCCCCATCGCCTCCTTCCAGATGATCCAGGACCAGCTGGTCAAGATGCTCGGCAACGTCGTGGCATGCACCGGCATGATGGTTCGCCTGGCCCAGCTTGAGGACCAGGGGCTGGCCAAGGACGAGCAATCTGCGCTGGCCAAGGCATTTACGACGGCGCGCATGCGTGAAACTGTAGCCATGGGTAGGAGCATTCTTGGCGGCAACGGAATTGTCAGCGACTACGAGATGGCAAAGATCTTTGCCGACGCCGAGGCCATCTACTCCTACGAAGGCACCTACGAGATCAACACACTCGTCACCGGGCGTGCCATCACGGGGATCTCCGCAATCGTCTAAGGAATTGCGCGGGTGAAGCGGCCTGCGGGCTTTACTTGCGCTGTGAAGGGGCGGACCCGCCACCAAGGACGCCGCGGCATTCATGCCGCGGCGTCCTTGGTGCCGCAGGACGGTGCACCAGGGGCACCCTTCACCTCCGAAGTCGCGCCTGGATTGACGGGGGCCCGACCTGCGGCGTTTGGTTTGGCAGCGTCCGGATTGGCGGGGGCCGGAGCGGTGGCGTTTGGATTGACAGCACACTGGCATGCAGTGGCCTGGCCGGTATTGCCTCGACTGGCCGAGTCCGATGTCGGCGCAGCGGCAACCATGCTGTGGGTGATTGTGTTGCTGAGGCGCTTGGCAAGCCACTTGGGATAGCTGGGCGCGTCAATGTCTGTGGGTTGTGGTGCGTAGTAGCGCCCGGCCGGTGATGTCCACCCCGGCACGCCCGACGGTGTCATGGTGGGTGTCCAGCCGCGAAGTTTCATCGCTGCCCGTTCCGGGGTTTGGTTCGTGCGGCGTTGACCCTGTCGGGTGCGGTCGTCCTTGAAGTGCTTGAGTAGGTGGTGGCGTTTGTCCAGGGGTTCGAGATTCGCCTCGATGGTTTTCCCGCCGAGCTCCCAAGGCGTGAGGTGGTCTTGCTCGGCGTGGGCTGCCTTGGTGGTGCAGCCGGGGAAGGTGCAGAACTCGTTCGCGGCCCGGAGCATAATGCGCATCTTCTTGCTGACCTTCCGGGTGTCCGGGTTTAGGGCGAGGGGTTCCCCTGTGAATGGGTCGGTAAAGGCCCTGTAGAAGCTGGGGGCATTGGCCAGGAGCCGTTTGGCGACATCAATGCTGATGGGCCCGTATCCTTCCAGGATCGCTGGGTCGCTGCTGGCACCGACCAGCGAAAGCGCCGGAATGAGCACCACCGGGGCAACTTGGGGCATTGGCGGCAGCCCTGACCACCTCGCCTTCGCCCTCTCGGCTGCGGGCCCGTTTCCAGGCGTGGTTTGTGTTTGGCCGGAGTCCGTCCAAGTTCCGGTTGGGGTTCGTGCGCCAGGCAAGGGGGTGCCGCTTGTTGGGGGAGTCGACGTCCATGGGTCCGGTGTCCAAAGATCGGGCCCGGGGGTGTCCGGGTTGGAGTAGTCAGGCGTGTCGAAGATCGGGACTCTGTGGGCCGGCACGGCCAAATCCGGATTCGGGTGACTGTCATGGTCGCCGGGATCCGGTTCATGATTCGTATCCAACATCGGGAAGAATCTGGCATAGTCTGCCGGGACATCGGGAGTGTAGAGGTCACTGGTGGGGTCGAGACGCGGGAAACTTGGGCTTCCGGCTGAGGGAACATGGCCCGTGCCCGTGCCCGTGCCCGTGCCCGTGCCCGTGCCCGTGCCCGTGCCCGTGCCGGTACTGGTGGTGCAGCGGGCCGCCGAAGTTCCGCATTCTGTCG
>JBAUMA010000073.1:0-13817 GCA_049578485.1 Specibacter sp. | reverse complement strand
GGGCGCCACCGTGGGAACCGGTTCGCCGCGCCGCGCCGCGCAGCTGCTGGCCGCCCGCCCGGACCTGGCCATCGTGGACATCCGCGGCAACGTGGACACCCGTCTGGCCCGCGTTCCCGGCCTGCCCGGCAACGCCTCCAACGACGTCGTGCCCGGCAAGAACGCCGACCTCGACGCCGTCATCCTGGCCGCTGCCGGCCTGACCCGGATCGGGCGAGTCGACACTGTCACCGAATTCCTTGAGAACGACGTCATGCTCCCGGCACCCGGCCAGGGCGCCCTGGCGTTGGAATGCCGCACCGAGGACACCGCACTGAGCGGCGTCCTCGGCCAGGCGCTGAATGCCGTGGATGACCAGGACACCCGGCTGGCCATCACGGCCGAACGGGCACTGCTGGCCCGCCTCGAAGCGGGCTGCAGCGCGCCTGTCGGGGCGTTTGCGTTCCGCGAGGGCTCCACGTTGTACCTGGAAGCCGTGGTCTGCTCGCTCGACGGAGTCCGCTCCTTGCGCCTGAAGGAGGCCACCAACGAGCTGAGCATCGTCGGCGCCACGCTCCTGGGCATCGAACTGGCCGAGGGACTCATCGCCAGCGGCGCAGCGGACTTCGCGGATCTGGCCGGCTCGGCGAAATGAGCGACGAGGGCGGTCCGCGTCGAGACCGGAATTTCCTCGGCTGGGCCCACAGGGGCGAGGGACCCGCTGCGAGCTTGCGAGCCGAGGGAGCCCCTGGGGCCTTTCCGGCCATCGGCCGCGGACGGCCTTCGGCCTCCCTGACGTCGCCTACGGAAACACCAGTCCCGCCGCCGGCCGTCGGTGCCCCGACCTCGAGACCGTCAAGCGAAGCGGCGCCCCGAGCCGGCGGGGCCGTATCCCCCGGGAGTGGCTTCGGGTACCCGCGAAGCGGGCGGGGGGATACGGCCCTGGCGGCGAAGGCGCCCTCTTCGCTTCCGGCCCCCCTCGCCGGACTGCGGGTTGCCGTTACTCGCAGCGCGGACCGGGCCAGCGCCCTGGCGGATGCACTGGCTGCTGCCGGTGCTTTGCCCGTGCTGGTGCCGCTCATCGACTTTGAATCGGCGCCTGGTGCTGAACTCGGCGAGGCCCTGGACCGTTTGGCGGCGGGGGAGTACGCGTGGCTGGTGGTCAGCTCCATCACCACGGTGCGTGCCATGAAGCAATGGTGTGACGACGCCAGCACCACGCTGGCCGCCTTCGTTCCCGCGGGGACCCGTGTTGCCACGATCGGTCCCACCTCGGTGGCCGTGTTGGAGGCCGAGGGCATCCACGTGGACCTGGCCCCCGTGGACCTCCAATCCGCGGCGGGTCTCGTGGCATTGTGGCCGGGCGCACCGGTGGGCGGCAACACCCGGGTCCTGCTCCCGCAGTCCAACATTGCCGAAGCCACCATCACCGACGGCGTGGCCGCACAAGGCTGGTCTCCCGAGGCCGTCACGGCGTACAAAACCGTCGACTACCCGGCGGACGCCGGGAAGAGGCTCACCGCAACCCTGGCGCATGCCGCCAAGGATCTCGTTAGGCCCGAACAACAACTCAACTACCCGCAACTCACCCCGGCCGAAGCCGCTCGGGACGCACAAGGGGGACTGATCGGCGCCGTCGTGCTTGCCTCGCCAAGTGCGGCGAAACGGGTGGCCAACACCATGGCGCCGTTGCCGGATACCTGCCTGGTCATTGCGATCGGGCAACCGACCAGGGCAGCGGCCGAAGGTCTTGGCCTGCGCGTCGCCGCCACCGCCACCCACCCCACGCCCGAGGGAATTGTGGCCGCCCTGGCCGCGGCCCGCACCACTGTGAAAATCGCAATTCAGGAGATACCTAAGTGAGCTTCCCCCAGCACCGTCCCCGCCGGCTGCGCACCACCACCGCCATGCGCCGGCTCGTCAGCGAATACCGGCTGGCCCCGGCGGACTTGATCCTGCCCGTGTTCATCCGGGAGGACCTCAGCGAGCCCAAGCCCATCACGTCCATGCCCGGGGTGGTGCAACACACCTCCGCCTCGCTGATTGAAGCCGCCCGCGAGGCCGAAGCACTGGGCCTGGGCGGCATCATGCTGTTCGGCATCCCCGCCGTCCGCGACGCCGTCGGCAGCGCCTCCCTTGACCCGTTCGGCGTGCTGAACAAAGCCATCCGGGACGTCCGGGCCGCCGTTGGGGACAACCTCGTGGTCATGAGCGACCTCTGCCTGGACGAATTCACCGACCACGGCCATTGCGGCGTCCTCGATGCCCACGGTGAGGTCGACAACGACGCCACACTGACCATCTACGCCAAGATGGCCGTGGCCCAGGCCTCCGCCGGAGCCCATGTGGTGGCCCCGTCCGGCATGATGGACGGCCAGGTTGCCGTGATCCGTGAAGCGCTTGACGCCGCCGGATTCGAGGACGTTTCCGTGCTGGCCTATGCGGCCAAGTACGCCTCCGCCTTCTACGGCCCGTTCCGCGAGGCCGTTGATTCCCAGCTCGACGGCGATCGCCGCAGCTACCAGATGGATCCGGGCAACCGCCGCGAGGCCCTCCACGAGGTGGAGCTGGACCTGGCAGAAGGCGCCGACATCGTCATGGTGAAGCCCGCCATGAGCTACCTGGACATCCTGGCCGACGTCGCCGCCATGAGCCCCGTGCCCGTGGCCGCCTACCAAATCTCCGGCGAATACGCCATGATTGAGGCCGCCGCCGCAAACGGCTGGATCAACCGGCGCGCCGCCATCGAGGAGTCCGTGCTCAGCATCAAGCGCGCCGGTGCCACCATGATCCTGACCTACTGGGCGGCCGAACTTGCCGGCTGGATGCGCAGCAACTAACTTCTCCTCCCTTCGTGACCCGCTTGACCAAAGGATTCATCATGACCAGCTCGCAGGAACTGTTTGACCGCGCCAAGACCCTCATGCCCGGCGGGGTGAACTCGCCCGTGCGTGCCTTCGGCTCCGTGGGCGGCACCCCCCGCTTCATGGTCAACGCCAAGGGCGCCTACCTGACCGACGCCGACGGCCGCGACTACGTGGACCTGGTCTGTTCCTGGGGCCCGGCCCTGCTGGGCCACGCCCACCCGGACGTGCTCGCCGCCGTGCACGCCGCCGTCGACCACGGCCTGAGCTTTGGCGCCTCCACCCCGGCCGAAGGCGACCTCGCCGCCCTGGTCATGGGCCGGGTATCGGGCGTTGAGCGCCTGCGCATGGTCTCCACCGGCACCGAAGCGACCATGACGGCCGTCCGGCTGGCCCGCGGCTTCACGGGGAGGGACCTGATCGTAAAGTTTGCGGGCTGCTACCACGGCCACCTCGACGGCCTGCTGGCCGCCGCCGGCTCCGGCCTGGCCACGCTCGCCCTGCCCGGCTCGGCCGGAGTCACCGCCGCCACTGCTGCCGAAACCCTGGTGCTGCCGTACAACGACCTCGCCGCCGTCGAGGCCGCGTTTGCCGCCCACGGGGACCGGATTGCCGCCGTCATCACGGAGGCGGCGCCGGCCAACATGGGCGTCGTAACCCCGGGGGAGGGCTTCAACGCCGGCCTCTCACGCATCACCACCGCCCACGGTGCCCTGCTGATCCTTGATGAGGTCCTCACGGGCTTCCGGGTGGGTGCGGCCGGTTACTGGGGCCTGACCGGTTTGAAGGAGGGCTGGACGCCTGACCTGTTCACGTTCGGCAAGGTCATTGGTGGCGGGCTTCCGACGGCGGCCCTGGGCGGCCGCGCCGAGGTCATGGACTACCTGGCACCCCTGGGCCCGGTCTACCAGGCCGGTACGCTGTCCGGAAACCCGGTGGCCATGGCCGCCGGCGTCGCCACGCTGACCGCCGCCACGGCGTCGGTTTACGCAACCGTGGACGCTCGCTCCCTGGAACTGTCGGCCGCGTTGTCAGGGGCCCTGGCCGCCGAGGGTGTGGATCACTCCATCCAGCGTGCCGGGAACTTGTTCTCCGTGGCGTTCGGCACCTCCGCGAACGGTGTGCACAACTACGCCGATGCGCAGGCCCAGGAGTCGTTCCGCTATGCGCCGTTCTTCCACTCCATGCTGGATTCCGGCGTCTACCTGCCCCCGAGCGTCTTCGAGGCCTGGTTCCTGTCCGCCGCGCACGACGACGCCGCCATGAACCGCATCTTCGACTCCCTCCCGGGTGCCGCAAAGGCCGCGGCCGGCGCCACCGCATAGCTACGCTTCCGGCGCCATGATTTCTTGGCCGGGCCGGCGTCGCCGGACCCGCAGCGGAGTAGACTTTTTGACGAAATCACTCCTGAGATCTAAGCCGTGTGCGCCATGCGTCATTCACCCAAACACCATCCGTTCAAGTCCATTGCACTGCTTGCCGCACTTGTGGCCGCAACACCTTTCCTGGGTGCGGCACCCCTGCAGGCCAGTCCGGCGGCAGCCCCGGCCGTGTCCACGGCGGAGGCCCTGACCCCGGCCCAGCACCTGGCGCAAATGACGCTGGGGCAGCGGGTGGGCCAGCTGTTTATGGTTGCGGCCGGGGCCACCGGGGTAAGCCAGGCCACCTTCAACGTGTTGAGCTGGGACCACGTGGGCAACGTCTACCGTGCCGGACGCAGCTCAGCAGGGATCAATGCCACGGCGGCGGTGGTTGCAGCAGTGACCCGCACGGTGTCCGCGGCGTCCACCGACAATGAGTACCTGTTGGTGGCCACCGACCAGGAAGGCGGCTACGTCCAGGTCCTCAGTGGCCAGGGGTTCTCCGCCATCCCCACAGGGCTCGCCCAGGGAACACTCCCGTCAGCCACACTGAAGGCGGACGCGCAGGTGTGGGGCAACCAGCTGCGCTGGGCCGGCATCAAGGCCGACCTTGCCCCGGTCCTGGACACGGTCACCCAGGCCTTTGCTCCCTACAACGCCCCGATCGGCTACTACGAACGCGAATACGGGTATACCCCGGCGGCCGTATCAGTGGCGGGCAATGCGTTCCTTGCCGGCATGAAAGCCGGATATGTGGCACCGGTGGCCAAGCATTTCCCGGGACTGGGCAGGGTCACCGGCAACACCGACGTCACAGCCAACGTCCACGACACTCAAACCACCATCAATGACGCCAACCTCCTGCCGTACAAGACCGCCATCGCCGATGGTGCACGGTATGTCATGGTTTCCAGCGCCTATTACGACAAGATTGATTCACGGTCAGGCAAGATCGCGCCATTCTCAACGGTTGTCATGAAGACCATGCTGCGAACCCAACTGGGCTTCACCGGCGTGATTGTCTCCGATGACCTGTGCAGCGCCGCCCAGCTGTCGCCCTGGAGCTGGGCCGTCCGGGCGGAAAACTTCTTCAACGCGGGCGGGACCATGTTGCTGTGTGCCAATCCCAGCGCCATCCCGTACATGTACAACGCGGTGGTGGCCTTGGCCCAGTCGAATCCCTCCTTTGCCGCCGCGATCAATGCCGCAGCCCTGAAAGTATTGACGGTCAAGGCGGGGCAATAGCCGGACTGGGGGTTGCCCGTGAAGGCACGGCATAGACTGGCCGCGTGAACCATTCTGCGCAGATCCTGGCTGTCCACGCCGACGGAACCCATCAATTCAGCAAGGTTACCGTCGGCGAAATCGAGTTGTTGGCGGGACTGGGTGTGGCCGGGGATGCCCATCTGGGAGTGACTGTGCAACACCGCTCCCGTGTGCGGGCCGACCCCACCCAGCCCAACCTTCGCCAAGTGCACCTGATGCACCAGGAGCTCTTTGACGCGCTGGCAGCCAAGGGATTTGCCGTGGTTCCGGGGTCTCTGGGTGAAAACGTGACCACGCTGGGGATTGATCTGTTGGGCCTGCCGCGTGGCACCCACCTGCACCTGGGGGAGTCGGCCGTGGTCGAGGTGACCGGCCTGCGCAATCCCTGCAGCCAGATTGAGGACTTCCAGCGAGGCCTGCTCAAGGAGCTCGTGGGTTACGACGACGCCGGCACCCTGGTGCGGCGGGCAGGCATCATGGGCGTGGTCCACCGGGGCGGCACCATCCGCCCGGGTGACGCGATCGCCGTCGTGCCTCCCAAGGAACCGCACGAGGCGCTGGAAAAGGTTTAAACCACGACTGTGTTGCACTTATTGGACGAAATCACGCTCAGCAAGCGCTTTCCGGTCCAACAAGTGCAACACAGTCGGGAGGGCTAGAGGACGTCCGAGAGGAAGTTCTTCAACCGGTCGGTCTTGGGCGCGGAGAAGAGTTCATCGGGCGAACCGGTTTCCACCACGACGCCGGCGTCCATGAACGTCACGGTGTCGGAGACGTTGCGGGAGAAGCCCATCTCATGGGTCACCACCACCATCGTCATGCCGCCCTTGGCCAAGTCCGCCATGAGCGCCAAAACGCCCTTGACGAGTTCCGGGTCCAGGGCCGAGGTGGCCTCGTCAAAGAACATGACCTCCGGCTCCATCGCCAGGGCTCGTGCAATGGCCACACGCTGCTGCTGGCCGCCGGAAAGGTTGCCCGGGCGGGCGTCGGCCTTGTGTTTCAGGCCCACCATGTCCAGCTGGTCCATCGCCTTGTCCCAGGCCTGGTCCTTGGGCATCTTGCGGAGCTTGCGCAAGGCAAACGCGACGTTTTCGCCCACGGTCTTGTGCGGGAACAGGTTGAATTGCTGGAAAACCATACCGATGCGTCGGCGAAGCTCGTCCGGGCTGTCTTTTAGAACAGAGCGGCCATCGAGCAGGATGTCGCCGGCATCGGGTTCAATCAAGCGGTTCATCACCCGCAAGAGGGTCGACTTCCCGGAGCCGGACGGGCCGATCACGGACGCCGTGGTGCCCTGCGGGACGTTCAGGTCGATGCCGCGCAACACATGGTTTGAGCCAAACGAGAGGTGGATGCCCTCGGCGCTCAGGGAACCTGATGAAAAATCACTCATGAATGTGCTCCCTTGCCGACGACGGCGGCGGCCGTGTCCGGTTCCTGCTTGGGCTTGCTGCCGGTCCGCAGGCGGTTGTCAATGTAATTGACCAAGTGCGTGAGCGGAATGGTCAGTGCGAGGTAGAAAATGGCTGCGGCAACGTAAGGCGAGAGGTTGCCGCTGCGTGCGGCAGCATCCTGGCCAATCTGGAACAGCTCCCGTTCAGAGGCAAGCAGGCCCAGGGTGAAGACGAGGGACGAATCTTTGATGAGGGCGATGAACTGGTTCATCAACGCCGGGAGCACCCGTCGGATGCCTTGCGGCACGACGATCGACCTCATGGACGGGCCGTAGCCAAAGCCCAGGGCACGGGCAGCTTCCAGCTGTCCCTTGTCCACGCTTTGGATGCCGGAGCGGAAAATCTCGCCAATGTAGGCTGCCGCCATCAGCGACAAGGCTGCAATGCCCATGGGGTAGGGGCTGTTGCTGCCCGTGATTTCACGGAAGATCGGGCCAAAGCCCAGTCCGATGACCAAGATGGTGAGGACCGCCGGGAGTCCACGGAACACGTCCGTGTACGCCCGGGCGGCCCAGCGAACCACAAAGTTACGGGAAATGCCCATGAGCGCGAGGACCAGCCCCAAAAAGGTGCCGATCAGCCCGGAGGTGAAGGCAAGCACCAGCGTGTTGGGCAGCCCGACGGCAAACATGCTGGGCAGCACTTCGGCGATTTGACCCCAGTCAAGGAAGGTCTCGCCGAGTCTATTCAAATAATCCATGTGGTTTCGCTGATTCTCTCTGGGCCGCTGCTACTTGGCGGGGAGCTTGACGGCCTTGCTGCCCGGCTTCCAGCCCTCGGGGGTCTGGTCGGCGGCGGTCTTGCGATCCGTGTACCACTGTGAGGTCAGTTTGGTCCAGGTGCCGTCGGCAATCACGGCGTCCAAGGCCGAGTTCAAGGCTGCAAGCAGGGCCGGGTTGTCCTGGGCCACTGCGTAGGCGGTGAAGTTCTGCGTGTTGAGCTTCTTCTCGGCGATCTTGGTGCCGTCGCCGGCCTTGACCTGGCCGGTTGCCTGCTGTGAAGGGGCAACCCAGGCGTCCACCTGGCCGCTCTTGAGGCTGGCGAAAACCGTGTTGTAGTCGGGGAAGGCGACCGGGTCGATCTTGAGGGTGTTCTTGACGTAGTCTTCCTGCACGCTGCCGGAGACCACACCGATGCGCATGCCGGACTTGAGGGCGTCAAACGTCTGCACCTTTGCATCATCCTTGGTTACCAGGGCCATGTAGCCAAAGTCGTAACCGTTGGTGAAGGCCACCGTCTGGCGGCGGGCATCCGTGGTGGAGATGGAGGAGGACCCTACGTCGAACTGCTTGTTCTTGACCTGGCTCAGGAGTGCCTGGAACTTGGTTGAGGCAAACTCGACCTTCAGGCCCAGCTTGTCGGCCATGGCGCGGAGCAGTTCGTTGTCGTAGCCGGTGAACTTGCCGTCTTTGTCAATGAAGATGTTCGGCGGGGCATCGGAAAGCGTGCCGACCTTGATGGTTCCTGGGGTGATCAGGCCAAGCTTGGAGATGTCGATCTTATCCAGCGCAGTGACATCGGCAGTGGTGTACTTGCTCGTATGGGTCTGGTCGGCACCGGCCAGGGCGTCGGCGGACGTCGCCGTGCTTCCCGTGGAGCCGCCGCAGGCGGCCAGGGAGAAGGCCAGCGCGACGGCGACCGGCACGGTGGTGAGCCACTTGAGGGCTGTTTTCTTCATGGAGCGTTCACTTTCATTGCAGGTCCCTGCCCGAATCACCAACGGGAGGGTAAACGAGGAGCGGCGAGTTCAGGAAAACTCAGAGGAGATTCCTAGCAGAACTCAAGCCACTGAACTAAATTATGTCATCCGGTCAGCAAATGTGGCATGCACGAATTAATGCTTCACATATTTGCATTTTGCCAAAGATCCTGCGGCAGGTGCGTGTCTTTCGCCGGGCGCGGCCCATCCACGGCGCTGCCGGGCCTACGTGAGTGACGTGCAGGGAGGGGTGCCCTGGAATTAATCCGCAGTGTGATTTAGATCATTTCGGTGGCCGGCGTGCCGTCGCCGGGGATCAGGGCAGCACCGGCCAGTCGCCCTCGACCACTGCCGCCGGATCCTTGGCGCGGCGCAGGTACGTCTGGAAGTCGGCGGCCTGATCGCGGGCCCAACCCACCTGGGCATTGTGCAGCTCCGCCAGGTCAAGGCGAAGCGAACTGTATTTGGCCGCCAGTGCATCGGCCAACCGCAGCGTGGCCTCGGCGTCGGCGGCGGAGGTGTGGGCATCCTTGAGGCTGATGCCGTACTCCTCGCACAAGGCAACCAATGTGCGGCTGCCCCGGCGGAACTTGTCCACATGCTTGTTGCAGATGAACGGGTCGATGACTGGGGCCGGGGTGATTTCGGCCAGTCCGTGCCGCCGGGCCTCGTTGGCCAGCACGGTGAAGTCGTAGCTGGCGTTGAAGGCGATGACGGGGATGTTGTTCTCGAACAAGGTGGCCAGCACGGCGCCCACCTCGGCCGTGACGACGTCGCCCGGCCGGCCGTTTTCGCGGGCGTGGGCGGTGCTGATGCCGTGGATGGCCGCGGCCTCCTCGGGAATCTCCATGCCGGGGTCCGCCAGCCACTCCTGGGTCTCCACCACTGCGCCGCTTTCATCGACAATCACAATGGACGCCGTCACGATGCGGGCCGTGCGGGGGTCCTTGCCGGTGGTTTCCAAGTCAAACGCGGCCCGGGGGTGCATGCTCCAGCTAGTCATGTCCTTTACGGTACCTGCTGGCACCGACACTGTGGACCACCAGGGCCGCCGCGGCGAACTACGCTGGTTTCATGCGTGCAGAGTATGTCGAAGCGGTCCTTGACGTGGCGGAGCTGATTCCGCCCGGCCAGGTGCTCTCCTACGGCGACATTGCCGTCCTGTTGGAACGGGGCGGCCCCCGCCAGGTGGGGTCGGTCATGTCCCACCACGGATCGGCGGTGGCCTGGTGGAGGGTGATCCGGGCCGGCGGGCAACCCCCGCAAGGCCATGACGCCGAAGCGTTGACCCACTACCGCGAGGAGGCCACAGCGTTGAAAGGTGACGCCTCCGCGCACAGGCCTGGCGAACGCCCGGCCTGGCGCGTCAACATGGGCCAGGCCCGCTGGAACCCGTCTGAGGAGGATTTCCTGTGCGTTGACGCCATTGCGGCACGGCTGCACGCCGTGGAAGGGGCAATGTCAGTCCCTCATGATGGACTGGATGCATGAGCCCGCCACCGCAACAAGCCCTGCCGTCGAAACAAGCGTTGCCGTTGAAGCAAGCGTTGCCGTCGAAACAAGCGTTGCCCCGCCTGACCCTGGTGGCGCCCACGGCGTCGCTGCAGCACGCCCCTGTCCTGAGCCCGGATCAGCAGGCCGTGGTGGACCTGGCCCCCGGTTCCGGCCCGGCGCTCATTTGGGGCGCACCCGGCACCGGCAAGTCCACCGTACTGGTGGAGGCGGCCGTCAAGCGGATGGAGCACGACGGCGTTGATCCGGCGGGTGCCTTGCTGCTGGCCCCGTCGCGGCTGGCCGCCGCGCGGCTGCGTGACGGCTTCAGCGCCCGGCTCACCCGAAGCCTGAGCACGTCCCCGGCCCGGACCTGGTCCTCTTACGCCTTTGACCTGCTGCGCCGGGCCAAGGTGGAGGGCCGCATGCCGTACATTGACGGTCCGCCTCGGCTCATGAGCGGGCCGGAACAGGATTTGATCATCAAGGACCTGCTTGAAGGACACAAGCGCGGTCTTGGCGTGGCCCCCGGCTGGCCCGCCGAACTGGCCGACGCCCTGGAAACCCGAGGCTTCCGGCAGGAACTGCGCCAACTTTTTGACCGCGTCATTGAATATGACCTCACCCCGGAGCGCCTGTCCGGGCTTGGCATGGAGAACAACCGCCCCGACTGGGTGGCCGCCGCATCCCTCTACCAGGAGTACCGGGACGTGGTCGACTGGGGAAAGTCCGGTTCCTTCGACCCCGCCGGCATCATCACGGCCGCCGCCACCTTGTTGCACAATGACGAGGACTTCCTTGACAGGGAACGGACCCGGCTCGAGCTGATCCTGGTGGATGACATCCAGGAAGCCAACCGCTCAGTGCATAATCTGCTGCAGTTGGTGGGCGGCGGCAAGGACATCCTGGTCACCGCCTCCCCGGACACGGTGGTCCAGGGCTTCCGTGGCGCCCGCCCCGATCTTGTGGGTTCCCTGCGGGACACGCTGGCCGCCGAAGCCGTGCCCGTGAGCGAGTTTTCGCTCTCAACGTCCCACCGCATGACCCCGGCGCTGGCCTCGGCCTGGTCTGCCGTGGCCGAACGGATCTCGCACACCCGCGGCGGGCACAAGGCGCGGGTGCTGGCGTGGCCTGCCCCGGCAACGGTCCCCGATACAACAGCGGCAACGGAGCCAACCGAGGCTACTGAGTCCGGGGTGGACGCGGGCACACGGGCCGGGGAACCGGCGTCGGACGTCAGGGCGCATGTGGTGGCCTCGGAGGTCCACGAGCTGCGGCTGGTGGCCGAGCGCATCCTGAACCTGCAGCACCTGGCCGGGCACAGCCTCAGCGAGATGGCTGTCATTGTGCGCACCGGCTCGGCGCTGGCTGAGCTGCAACGGTATTTGGGCGGGCAGGGGATTCCCGTCAAGGTGCCCGTGGCGGAGAACCCCGTGCGCGACGAACCCGCCGTGCGGCCGCTGCTGGAGGCCTTCGGGGTGGCGCTGGCGCCCGCGACCCTCGACGCCGAGCTGGCGGTGTCGCTGCTGACCTCACGCCTGGGCCGTTCCACGGCCCTGCACTTGAGGCGCTTGCGGCAGTCTTTGCGCCAACAGGAACTGCACGACGGCGGCGGCCGGGCCAGCGACGAACTCCTGGTGGAGGCGCTCAACGAGCCCGCGAAGCTGGCGCCGCTGGGCTGGGAGGCACAGAACGCCGGCCGGATCGCGGCCATGCTCGCGGCCGGAAAGGCTGCCGTGGCCGAGCCCGGCGCCAACGCCGAAACTGTGCTGTGGGCGTTGTGGGATGCCTCGGACTGCTCCGGGACGTGGGAGTCGCAGGCCCTGCGTGGCGGGCCCACCGGCATCCGCGCGGACCGGGACCTAGACGCCGTGATGGCCTTGTTCCAGACTGCCGAACGGTACGTGGACCAGCTGCCCGGATCCAGCCCGCAGCAGTTCCTCGACTACCTGCTCAGCCAGGAACTGCCCATGGACACGCTGGCCGCGCGTGCCCAGCGGGCTGATGCCGTGGAGATCCTGACTCCTGCCAGCGCGGCAGGGCGGGAGTGGCCGGTGGTCATCGTGGCGGGGCTGCAGGAAGGCGTGTGGCCCAACACCCGTCTGCGTGGGGAATTGCTGGGCAGCCAGTTCCTGGTGGATGTGCTCGAACACGGCGCCGTGGCCGCCCGGCAGGTCGACCCGGCCGCCAGGCTGCGCGACATCCGCTACGACGAGCTGCGCAGCTTTGCCGCCGCCATGTCGCGGGCCAGCCGGCAACTGATCCTGACCGGTGCCTCCGGCCATGACCTCCAGCCCTCCCAGTTCATCGACCTGGCGGCACCCTACGTTCCCGTCCGGGATTCCGGCGGCGAATCGCAATACCCCGTCCGTCCCGTGGAGCAGGTGCCCCGGCCCATGACCCTGCGTTCCCTCGTGGCGGAGCTGCGCCAGGAATCGGAGATGCACGCCGACCCGGAGGCCGCCAGGATGCTGGCCGTGCTGGCCGCCGAGGCCGTGCCGGGCGCCGCGCCGTCTCAGTGGTGGGGGCTGGCGCCTCTGAGCTCCGAGGCGCCTATTGTGGCCGACGGCGAGCCCGTCACGGTGTCCCCGTCCAAGGTGGAGGCCGTGCTGAAATCACCGCTGAACTGGTTTGTGAAGGCTGCCGGAGGGGAAGCCACCACCGACTTTGCCCGAAGCCTGGGCACGCTTATCCACGCCATTGCCCAGGACATCCCCGAGGGTGCTGGGCACGAGTATTTGGAAGAGCTGGAAAAGCGCTGGCCGTCCCTGGGCATGGGCGACAGCTGGGAAGGTGAGAAAGACTATGAGCGCGCCCAGGAGATGCTGCGAAAACTGGCCCAATACGTGGTGGATGCCAGGATGCAGGGCCGCACGCTAGTTGGCGTGGAAGTGGACTTTGCCGTTGAGATTCCGGCAGGGGAGACGGCCCCGGGGGAGCGCACGGCACGCCTGCGCGGCCAGGTGGACCGGCTTGAGGCGGACGCCAACGGCAACCTGGTTATTGTGGACTTGAAGACCGGGCGCAATAAGCCCACCAAGGCCGAGTTGGCCCGCCACCCGCAGCTGGGCGCCTATCAGGCGGCGGTGCTGGCAGGGGCATTTGTGGCGACCGCCGCCGCGGCCGGATTCCCCCACGCAGGCACGGGCGGAGCCGCACTGCTGCCCTTGGGGGACGGCACCAAGGGTGTGAAAACCCAGGACCAGGAGGCGCTGTCGGCAGGTGACGACGACTGGGCCACCCCTGAAGTCCTGCAGGCCGCCCATCTCATGGCCCAGGCCACGTTCCCGGCCCGCCACGGCGCGGACTGGACCGAACGCAGTGGCTGTCCCTTGCCCACCATCTGCCCGCTGTGCCACGAAGGGAAACAAGTCACCGAATGAGCATCGAAACCGTCCTTGACCCCTTGCTGAGCCCTTTCGAGCTGGCCGAGCTCCTGGACCAGCGCCCGCCTACCGCCGAACAAGCCGCGATCATCTGCTCACCCCTGGAGCCGCTGCTGGTCATCGCCGGCGCCGGCTCGGGAAAAACCACCACGATGGCCGACCGCGTGGTGTGGCTGGTGGCCAACGGGCTGGTGCGGCCGGAGGAAATCCTCGGCGTCACGTTCACGCGCAAAGCCGCGGGCGAGCTGGCCGCCCGCATCCGCGGGCAACTGGCCAAGCTGGGCACGCTGGCCCGATCCGGTGAGGCGGAACTGGCC
>JBAUMA010000072.1:0-1634 GCA_049578485.1 Specibacter sp. | reverse complement strand
CCGTTGGTCCACATGAACGGCAGGAACTGCCAGGTGCCTTCATACGTGGCAATGGCGGAGAAGGCCATACCGTACTGGGTGCCCTTGGTCAAAGCCTTTGCCGTGGTCTTCAGTTCGGCCCATGTTGTCGGCGGCTTGAGTCCGGCAGCGGCGAGAATCTTCTTGTTGTAGAAAAGACCCAAGGTGTTTGCGGTGGGGGCAAGCCCATAGACCTTTCCTTCATACGTGCCTGCGTCAAGCATTCCCTTGGCAAAGCCCTTGGTGTCGACCCCAAAATCGTCAAGCGGGGCGAGCCCGCCCGTGGCGGCAATTTCCTGGAGGTCGGGGTTGTCGAGCATCAGGACGTCGGGAAGGGTCTTGGACGAGGATTTTTGCAGGACCTTTTGAATAAGGTCCTTGCCGGGCACTGCTTCGCGGGTGATGGTCACCCCGATCTCCGCTGCGCATTTGTCTATGCCGGCCTGGATGATGGTTTTGTCGGGCTCATTGTTGTAATAGTCCATGAGGGTCAGGGAGGTGGCGTCCCCGGAGCCGGCTTTTCCGCCGCCTCCGCCGCACGCGGTCAGGATGAACGGCGTCACAGCCGCCAAAGCCAGAACTTTGGTCAATCGTTTCTTGGTGTGAATCTTCACGGTAGCTCCGTTGCTAGTTTGTTGATGAGGTGGTGGTGCAAAGTCAGCTGTCAGCCGGAATGGTGGTCCAGGCAGCGTTGGCCGAGGCGCTTGTTTCAATGGCAGCCAGGATCTTCTGGACTGCCAGTCCGTCGTGAAATGAAGGAGTGGGGGGAGTTCCTGAGGCGATGTCGCGGGCAAAATCGGCGATTTCATGAACGAAGGTATGTTCATAGCCCAGTCCGTGCCCGGCAGGCCACCAGGACTCCATATATGGGTGTCCGGGCTCAGTCACCAGGATTCGCGAGAACCCGGCGGTGGGCGCCGGAAGTGAGTTGTCGTAGAACCACAGCTCATTCATCGACTCGAAGTCGAAGGCAATCGCCCCGAGCGAGCCGCTGATCTCGATCCGCATCGCGTTCTTGCGTCCCGTGGCAAAACGACTTGCCTCGAAGGTGGCCAGGGCGCCCTGATCCGTGCGGGCCACAGTGACAGTTGCGTCGTCCACGGTCACCGGTCCGTGTTCCGGTGCCGCCGTGGCACTGAGACCGCTGGACCCGGATGCCAACGGCCGGGTCTTGACGAACGTCTCGGTCAAGGCGGCGACGCCAACAATTCGGTGTCCGGTCAGATACTGTGCCAGATCTATGATGTGCGCACCGATGTCGCCAAGTGCCCCCGATCCGGCCTTGTCACGTTGCAGACGCCATACAAGGGGAAAGTTTTCGTCCGTGATCCAATCCTGAAGATAGGAGGCGCGAATGTGGAAGATTCGTCCCACCTTTCCGTCGGCGATCATCTTCTGTGCGTAGGCCAGGGCGGGCGTGCGTCGGTAGCTGTAGCCCACCATGGACAGAGTTCCCGCCGCTTGTGCCAGGTCCGCAGCGGCCGCCATCTCTTGGGCTTCCTCCAGCGAATTTGCCAATGGTTTTTCGCACAAGACATGTTTCCCGGCCGCAAGGGCCGCCAAGGCAATGGGGGCATGAAGGTCACCAGGGGTGCAGATGTCCACGACGTCAATGC
>JBAUMA010000071.1:0-5442 GCA_049578485.1 Specibacter sp. | reverse complement strand
AGATCTGGGAGTCGCCATACGTGTTCACTCGAGGCCGGAGGCCGGGCTTGAGCCCCGAAAAGTTAGCGCAGCACCACTGTCCGGTTTCCCGACAGGATGATTCGGCCTTCGGCATGCCAACGGACGGCATTCGTCAGGGCCTTGCATTCGGCATCCCGGCCGGCAGCCACGAGGTCCGCCGGTCCGTAGCTGTGGTCCACCTCGATGACCGACTGGGCGATGATCGGTCCCTCATCCAGCTCCGAATTCACGTAGTGCGCCGTGGCGCCCACCGTCTTGACCCCGCGGTCGTAGGCCTGGTGATACGGCTTGGCGCCCTTGAAGCTGGGCAGGAACGAGTGGTGGATGTTGATGGCCCGCCCCGAGAGCACCGAGGTGAGGTTGTCGCTGAACACCTGCATGTACCGGGCCAGGACCACCAGCTCAACCTTGTAGTCGTTCACCAAGCCCAACAGCTGAGCCTCGGCCGCCGGCTTGGTGTCCGGGGTGACGGGAATGTGGTGGAACGGGATCCCATGCCAGGTGACCAGGTCCTTATGGGTTTCATGGTTGGAGACCACGGCCACAATCTCCACGGGCAATTCGCCGTTGCGGGCGCGGAAGAGGAGGTCGTTGAGGCAGTGGCCAAACTTTGAAACCATGACCAGGATGCGTTCCTTGCGGCCGTGGGGCTCCAGGCGCCACTTCATGCCCCACTTCTCCGCCACCGGGGCGAACGACTCATGCAGATCGTCCCGCGTGGGTCCGCCGGCGGCCGCCATGAAGTGCACCCGCATGAAGAAATGCCGCACCAGCTGGTCGCCAAACTGCTTGATGTCCACAATGTA
Source organism: Specibacter sp. (assembly GCA_049578485.1). Lineage (GTDB taxonomy): Bacteria > Actinomycetota > Actinomycetes > Actinomycetales > Micrococcaceae > Specibacter. The sequence continues at coordinate 4,615 of JBAUMA010000071.1, read as the reverse complement.
GCAGCCCTGCGCCAGCAGGTATTCGGACACGGAATGCACAATGCCGGGGGACTCGGCACAGTCCACGGTCAGCACAAAGCCGCCATCCGCCGTCGAACTTTCCAGGGAGGGAACGGACGACGCCGTGGGGCCGGCTTGCGCCGTCACTGTCCGGCCCCAGTGCCGCTGTCACGCAGGTTCGCGGCAACAACGCGCTCGGATTCAAGGTCTTCCTGGAATGTGGCGTAGCGGGCAAGGTGGTTGGGACGTTTGCGCAGGAAGAACCACACCACGCCGAGCAGGATGAACCAGATGGGGGTCACGAGCAGTGCCTGCAGGGTGTCGGTCTGGGTGGTCAGGGCCCAGAGGACGAAGGCGAAGAAGGCGTAGACCACAAATACCATCGGGATGCCGCCGGGCATCTTGAACTTGGAGGAGTTGTGCAGTTCGGGCCGGCGGCGGCGGAAGGCGAGGTAGCTGGCGAGAATGATGGACCAGACGAAGACGAAGCAGACGGCGGACACGGTGGTCACCATTTCAAAGGCCTTGCCAATGTCCTGGCCGGCGTACATGAGGATTACGCCCGAGAGCAGCAGCACGCAGGAGAGGAACAAGGCGTTGCTGGGGACCTTGCGGCTGGACAGCTTGCCGAACGGCTTGGGGGCGTCGCCTTCCTGGGCCAGGCCGTAGACCATGCGGGAGGTCGAGTAGATGCCGGAGTTGGCGCTGGACATGGCCGAGGTCAGCACCACCAGGTTGACCACGGTGGCAGCGGCGCCCAGACCGGCCAGGGAGAACATGGCGATGAAGGGGCTGTGACCGGCGGCGAACTGGGTCCAGGGGATCACGGACATCAGGATGATCAGGGCGCCCACGTAGAAGAGCAGGACGCGGACCGGGATGGAGTTGATGGCCTTGGGGAGGTTCTTTTCCGGGTCCTTGGCCTCGGCGGCTGTGGTGCCGACCAGTTCAATGCCCACGAACGCGAACACGGCAATTTGGAAGCCGGCAACGAAGCCCATGAATTCGTGCGGGAAGAATCCGCCGTGGCTCCACAGGTTGGTGAAGGTGGCCGGGCCTGCATCCGAGCTGAAGCCGGAGAAGATCATGAACAGGCCCACCACGATCAAGGCGCCAATGGCTACGATCTTGATGAGGGCAAACCAGAATTCGGTCTCGCCGAACGCCTTGACGGTGGTCAGGTTCAACAGCAGGAGAATGCCGATGGTGACAAGCCCGGGAATCCACAGCGGCAGCCGCGGCCAGAGTTCTTGGGAGTACCCGGCAATGGCGATCACGTCCGCGATTCCCGTGATGACCCAGCAGAACCAGTACGTCCACCCGGTGAAGAATCCGGCCCACGGGCCCAAAAGGTCCGCGGCGAAGTCGCTGAACGACTTGTAGTGCAGGTTGCTCAGCAACAGTTCGCCCATGGCGCGCATGACGAAGAAGAGCATGAAGCCGATGATCATGTACACAAAGATCACCGACGGCCCTGCCGCGGAGATGGTCTTGCCGGAGCCCATGAACAGGCCGGTGCCGATGGCCCCGCCAATGGCGATGAGCTGGATGTGCCGGTTGCTCAGTTGCCGGTCAAGTTGCGGGGCGGCGCCGCGGGTGGATATCGGGCGTTGAATCGACATAGGGAACTCCATAGTTTCGGTGGCACTTTGGTGCCACGAAGATTCGGGTTCCTCCCCACTCTGTCTGGGACCTGAGAGTTTCCACGTTTCCTTGATGGGTCAAGGGGACGCTTGCACCTTCGGTGAGCCCGGTTGCCCGGACTGCTTTCCAGAGTTGCCTTGCCACGGCGGTACATGGGCCTGAGAGATTCCCGGGGAGGGTTTGCTCCTTCGGCGCCTGCTGATGTACCGGCAGGACTCTCCCGCCGCGGATCATGGGCACTTCACTTATTGGGTGACGCGCATCACACACTAGCGTGGATGGCGGGCGTGCGCAAAGCCGCCCGGTGATCGAGCCAGTCGGGATCCTGTCGAGATCCGGTGATCGAGCCTGTCGAGATCGCGTCGTAACAGGGATTTCGGCGGGCTCAAGCACCGGCTCGGACCATCCCAAAATGGGGCAATTTTGCCGGGCGTGGAGCGGTCGTGTATTGTGTGAGCCGAGTCACCCACATCTTAATATGCCTTTCGAACCGTGGCGGGAGAGTCCTCCTGCATTATTTGGCGGCGCCGTAGGAGCAAATCCTCCCCAGGAATCTCTCAGGCCCCCGTACCGCCGCGGCGAGGCAACTCTGGAAAGTAGTCAGGCGCAGGCCTGGCTCACCGACGGTGCAAGCGCCCTCCTGAAAAGGAAACGCGGAATCTCTCAGGTCCCAGACAGAGCGGGGAGGAACCCAGCCAATGCCGCACCCTCAAAAGTGCGGCCAGATCTTGGAGTTCCCCATGACGATTCAATCCAAATCCACCGTGTTCGCCGACCGGCACATTGGCGCCCGCCGCCAGTCCGACATCGACAGCATGCTCAAGGCCATCGGCTACGACAGCGTGGACTCCCTCGTGGACACGGCCGTTCCCGATTCCATCCGCCAGGGCACGCCGCTGGCACTCCAGGGTGCCCTCAGCGAGGTGGAGGTCCTCGCCGAACTCCGCGCGCTCGCCGCAAAGAACAAGACGGCCATCCAAATGATCGGGCAGGGCTACTACGACACCGTTACTCCCGCCGTTATCCGCCGCAACATCCTTGAAGCGCCGGCCTGGTACACCGCCTACACCCCGTACCAGCCCGAAATTTCCCAGGGCCGCCTCGAGGCGCTGCTGAACTTCCAGACCATGGTCAGTGACCTGACCGGTCTGCCTGTGGCCAACGCGTCCCTGCTCGATGAAGCCACCGCCGTGGCCGAGGCCGTGCTGCTCATGCGCCGTGCCAACAAGTCCAAGACCGCCGCCAACGGCAAGACCGTCCTGGACGCCGACCTGCTCCCGCAGACCATCGCCGTCGTCCAGGGCCGCGCCGAGGCCCTGGGCTTTGAGGTGGAGGTTGCCGATCTGTCCCTGGGCCTGCCGGAAGGTGACATCAACGGCGTCGTACTCCAGCAGCCGGGCGTCTCCGGCCGCGTCTTCAACCACGCACCGGTCATTGCCGCCGCCAAGGAACGCGGTGCCCTGGTCACCGTGGCCGCGGACCTGCTGGCCCTGACCCTGATCACCGCTCCCGGGGAACAGGGCGCCGATATTGCCGTGGGAACCGCCCAGCGCTTCGGCGTGCCGTTGTTCTTCGGCGGCCCGCACGCGGCCTACATGGCCGTGCGCAACGGCATGGAGCGCTCGCTTCCCGGCCGCATCGTGGGTGTCTCCACCGACAACACCGGCCTGCCCGCCTACCGCCTTGCCCTGCAGACACGCGAGCAGCACATCCGCCGCGAAAAGGCCACGTCCAACATCTGCACGGCCCAGGCCCTGCTGGCGATCGTCGCCTCGATGTACGCCGTCTTCCATGGCCCCGAGGGCTTGAAGGCCATAGCCGAAACCGTCCACGGCCGCGCCGCCAGCCTCGCCTCGGCACTGGCAGCCTCCGGAGTCGAGCTGCTGCACACCTCCTTCTTCGACACCATCACGGTGCGCGTTCCCGGCCGGGCCGCCACCCTCGTGGCCTCGGCCGAGCGCGCCGGCATCAACCTGCGCCCCATCGACGCCGACCACGTAGGCATCTCCGTCGATGAGACCACGACGGCGGACATCGTGGCCCGCGTGGCCGCCGTGTTTGGTGCCGCACCGGCAGGCGACGGCGCCGACCACACCAGTGATTCGGCCTTTGCCCTCGTCGCGGACACCGAGCGCACCTCGGACTTCCTGACGCACCCCGTGTTCAACACGCACCGCTCCGAAACGCAGATCCTGCGCTACATCCGCCGCCTCAGCGACCGCGACCTGGCCCTGGACCGCACCATGATCCCGCTGGGCTCGTGCACCATGAAGCTGAACGCGACCGCCGAGATGGAAGCCATCTCCTGGCCCGGGTTCGCCTCGATCCACCCCTTTGCCCCGGACTCCCAGACGGCGGGCTGGCGCGAACTGATCGGCGGCCTGGAAGCTGACCTGTGCGAGATCACCGGCTACGACCAGGTCTCCCTCCAGCCCAACGCCGGCTCCCAGGGCGAGCTGGCCGGCCTGCTGGCCATCCGCGGCTACCACCTCTCCCGCGGCGACGAGCAGCGCACCATCTGCCTCATCCCGCAGTCCGCCCACGGCACCAACGCCGCGTCCGCCGTGCTGGCAGGCATGAAGGTAGTTGTGGTTGGCACGGCCGCCGACGGCTCCATCGACCACGCCGACCTCGCGGCCAAGATCGAGACGCACAAGGACCAGCTCTCCTGCATCATGATCACCTACCCCTCCACCCACGGCGTGTACGACGCCGATGTGCGCGAGGTGTGCGACGCCATCCACGAGGCCGGCGGACAGGTTTACGTTGACGGCGCCAACCTCAACGCCCTGGTTGGCCTGGCCCAGCCCGGCAAGTTTGGCGGCGACGTCAGCCACCTGAACCTGCACAAGACCTTCTGCATCCCGCACGGCGGGGGCGGCCCCGGCATGGGCCCGATCGCGGTCGCCGCGCACCTGGCGCCGTTCCTGCCCGGCCACCCGGTCGTGAAGACGGGCGGCGAGCGCGGGCT
>JBAUMA010000070.1:0-2497 GCA_049578485.1 Specibacter sp. | reverse complement strand
TGCGCGCAGGAGCTGGAGCCGCTCGGCGAAGATCTCTACCCGCGCATGTTTCTCGCTCCCGATGGCCGTGTCATGAAGGTGGGCGATCCGAGAACGTGGTTTCTCGACGTTTCCGGCTGCGGGCAGTGGCTCGAAGGGCCGCCGAGCGTCCTCCCTCAGGCGCGGACTTACGGCCCCGCAGTCTTCTACGACGGCAAGATTCTGATCCTCGGGGGAGGCGGCGACAAGATGGACCCGGATCCCCCCACCGATTCCGTGTCCTTTCGGCAAGCGTGCGTGACCTAATCCGCTGGCACGAGTAGTTTGGTGAGCGTTGGAGGAGACGCTCATGGGACGAACGACTTCGCGGGAGTTGGTGGCGGTACGGCGTCGGGTGGAGGCGTGGCGCAGAGGCGGCGGAGGGCGGGGAACGCGGATCCCCGAGGAGCTATGGAACGAGGCGGTGGAGGTAGCGCGGGTCGCGGGGGTGTATGCGACGGCGCGAGCCCTGAAGTTCAACTACGAGGGGCTCAAGGAGCGCGCGGGGCAGGCGGGGGACAAGCAGAGCGGCAACTTAAGTCGTTTCGTCGCCCTTGAGCTACCGCCGGTCAACGGAGGGGCCAAGGTGGTGGTGGACCTGGTAGGCCGTGACGGCGAGCAGGTACGGATAGAGGTTTCGGGGGCGAGCGGCATGGAAGTGGTGGCGCTGGCGCAGGCGTTCTGGAAGAGGCGGTCATGATCCAGTTGACCCCGCAGATGCGGATCCTGGTGGCGGTGGAGTCGCAGGACTTCAGGAAGGGCATTGATGGTCTGAGTCGGATCTGCCGTGAGGTCTTGGTGTCGGATCCGCTCTCGGGATGGGTGTTCGTCTTCCGAAGCCGGCGGGGCACGGCGATTCGTGTGCTGATGTACGACGGGCAGGGATTCTGGTTGTGCCACAAGCGATTGTCGCAGGGACGGTTCCGGTACTGGCCTGGCCGGAGGGGAACGACCGGCTGCGAGCTATTGGCGCACCAGCTGCAGGTGCTGTTGGCGGGTGGCGACCCGGATGCGACCCGGGCGGCGCCGCTGTGGCGGCCGATCGTCTCGGCGGCGGTGGCGGCAGGGGGGTAAGAGAGGGAAAAAGTTCTTGCGTTCTTTGGCGGCTTTTGGTACCTATAGGGCATGGACACGGTGCTCAGGTACCGAGGTCGCGCCATCAGCGCGGCGGAGGTCGCGGTAATCGGCAGGCTCATCGCCGAGCACCCGGAGGCGAGTCGGCGCGCTCTGTCGATCCAGCTCTGCGAGGCGTGGTCCTGGCGACAAGCCAATGGGGCGCTGTGTGACGGGCTGTGCCGCGGGCTGTTGCTGGCGCTGCACCGGGCCGGCCACATCATGCTTCCGGCGCCGCGGTGCAAGGCGGTGCCGAGGTGGCGAGTTCCTGCGGCGGTCGACATCTTGGCGGTTCCGCTCGAGGGTCGTCTGAGCGAGCTGTCATCGATTCAGATCCGACAGGTTCGGCGCACTGGCGACGAAGCGCTCGTCGACTCACTCATCGCGCAGCACCATTATCTGGGCTACGCGCAGCCGGTGGGCGAACACCTCAAGTACCTGGTGACGGCGGATGGGTGGCCGATCGCGTGCTTCTGCTGGACGTCGGCGCCGCGCCATCTGGGACCGCGGGACCGCCACATCGGCTGGTCGGCTGAGGCGCGCAAGGCCAACGTCCGCTACGTGGCCTACCAAAGCCGTTTCTTGATCCTTCCGTGGGTGAGAGTGGCGCACCTGGCGTCGCACCTGCTCGGGCGGATGTCGCGGCAGCTGTCGGAGGACTGGCAGAAGCTGTACGCGCACCCTGTCTACTTCACGGAGACCTTCGTCGACCCTGAGCGCTATCGAGGGACGTGCTACCGGGCGGCCAACTGGAGCTACCTGGGGATGACGACGGGACGCGGCAAGGACGCGCCGACGATGCGGCCGAACCGGCCGCTGAAGCAGGTCTACGGCTATCCGCTGGTGAAGGACTTTCGCCGGCGGCTGTGCGCCCTCGATTGACGATGCGCAAAAAGCCTCAGATTGTCGAGATCGAGATGAGCGCGGTCCGGGGATTGTTGGAGCGGGCGAAACGGCTGTTGCCGAAAGAGGACCACGAACTGCTCCAGGGGCTGGTGGAAACTCTGTTCACGCTGGTGGATCTCGTCCGGAAGGGCCGCACGACGCTCGCGCGCCTGCGCCGGCTGGTGGGCATGGTGAGCACCGAGAAGACGGCCGAGGTGTTGGGGAGACTTGCAGAGCGCGAGGCGGGCGCGGCGGATGGCGCTGCGGAAGCGGCAGAGCACGGCGAAGCAAAGCCTGCCGCTGACAAAAGCGCGGCCGCGGGCGAGCCCGCCGCCGCCGAGACGGTCGGCAGCCCTGATACGGGCGACGGCGCTCAGGCAGCCACCAAGCCGAAGGGACATGGGCGCGTGCCCGCCTCGGACTATCCCGACGCCACCCACATCGCGGTGCAGCACGAGAGCCTCCGTCCCGGAGACAGCTG
>JBAUMA010000069.1:0-2182 GCA_049578485.1 Specibacter sp. | reverse complement strand
CTGGCCCACAAGGCCGTGGGCTACGGCATGCCCGGCGAGCGCGTGGACGGCAACGACCTCGCCGCCCTGCTCGCGGTCCTCACCCACGCCGTCGAACGGGCGCGCAACGGCGGCGGTCCGGCGCTCGTGGAGGCGCACACGTACAGGATGGAATCGCACACCAACGCCGACGACGCCACCCGCTACCGCAGCGCCGAGGAGGTGGCCCAGTGGGTGCCCAAGGATCCCCTGCTGCGGTTGAAGGCGTACCTGCACGACGCCGGCCTGCTGGCTGTCGCCGACACCGAACGGTTCGCGGCCGCTGCCGAGGTCGTGGCCAAGACCCTGCGCGACGGGCTCAACGCCGAAACCACCCTTGACCCGCTTGAGCTGTTCAAGTTTGTCTACAGCGAGCCCACCCTGCGGCTGCGCGAACAACGCCTGCTGCTGGCTGACGAACTCGCCGCCACCGAAGGAGCCCTCCGATGACCACCATGGCGCACAAACCGCTGCCGGCACCCACCCCGGCTCCGGGGCTGTCCGGCGTCCAGACCATCACCTTCGCCAAGGCGCTGACCTTGGCCATGTCCGACGCCATGGCCGCCGATTCCTCAGTGCTGGTCTTTGGCGAGGATGTGGCAACCCTGGGTGGGGTCTTCCGGGTCACCGACGGGCTGACCGCCCGCTTTGGCGCAGAGCGCTGTTTTGACACGCCACTGGCCGAGTCCGGGATCGTCGGCATGGCCACCGGCATGGCCCTGAACGGCATGAAGCCCGTGGTGGAGATGCAGTTCGACGCCTTCGCCTACCCCGCCTTTGAACAGATCACCAGCCACGTGGCCAAAATGGGCAACCGCACCAAGGGCCGGGTCCGCCTGCCCATGGTCATCCGCATCCCCTACGCCGGCGGCATCGGGGGAGTGGAGCACCACTGTGACTCCTCCGAGGCCTACTATGTACACACGCCCGGGTTGACCGTGCTGACGCCGTCGACCGTCACCGACGCGTACACCATGCTCCGCGACGCCATCGCCTCCCCGGATCCGGTAGTGTTCCTGGAGCCCAAGAAGCTGTACTTCTCCAAGGACACGGTTGACCTGGACGCGCTCCGGGCCAGGTATGCCGCGCCCGGCGGGGAACCTTCCACCATCGGCAAGGCCGTCATCGCCCGTGAAGGCACCGACGCAACCCTCATCGCGTACGGTCCCTCCGTTGCTGTGGCCCTCGCCGCCGCCGAAACCGCCGCCACCGAGGGCCGCTCCCTGCAAGTCATCGACGTCCGCTCCCTGTCCCCGTTCGACGACGAGACCGTCAGCGCCGCCGTCCGCTCCACGGGGCGTGCCGTCGTCATCGCTGAGGCTCCCGGATTCGCCTCCATGGCTTCCGAGATCGTGGCCCGCCTGCAAGAACGCTGCTTCCACTCCCTCGCGGCCCCCATCCTGCGCGTCACCGGCTTCGACATCCCCTACCCGGCACCACGCCTGGAAAAGTACTACCTGCCCGGCGTCGACAGGATCCTTGACACCGTCGACGAACTCCAATGGGAGACCTCATGAGCCTGCAAGTATTCCTCCTGCCGGACCTGGGCGAAGGCCTTGTCGAAGCCGAACTCGTCACCTGGCTCGTGGCCGTTGGCGACGCCGTCCACGTGGACCAGCCCATCGCCGAAGTCGAGACCGCCAAGTCCGTCGTCGAGGTCCCGTCCCCCTTTGAAGGTACCGTCGCCACCCTTCACGGCGCCGAAGGGGACACACTCGAAGTGGGAAAGCCGCTGATTTCGGTAGCGCCTCCGGCGGCGTCTCCAGGCTCTGGGGCCCCTACCCCTGCCCGCTCCGCGGTGCCCACCACACCCGGGGCAGGAGCCCCCGCTTCCGCTTTGGGCACCGCTGTGCCTGCCTCACATCCTGCGACGGCGCCGGAGTCTGCCGCTGTCGGGTCACCTGACGCTGTATCGGTATCGGCGGCCAGCGCTTCGGCGCCCACAGTGGCTGAGGCTTCCGGCGGGTCTGGGAATGTGCTTATTGGGTATGGGACGTCGTCGCATGGGGGGCCGGGGCGGACGCGGCCTGCGCGGCGGCAACACCTCGTCAGCCAGGGTGCGGCTCCCCTTGCCACGGCTCCGCACCGGGTGCCGCTGGTGGTTTCGCCGCTCGTGCGGAAAATGGCGCATGAGAACGGGCTCGCGCTCGCCGACATCCACGGT